>NZ_JBTGVD010000024.1:0-17641 GCF_054343395.1 Mycoplasma sp. CB776 | reverse complement strand
ATCTTCTGAAAGATTTATAGATAACATTTCAGCAATAATTGAAGAAAACAATGTTGAAAAAGTTGCTCAAAGAATTCAAAAAGAAATGCAAAATTATGATAAATTAACAAATATAGGAAGAAATGCACAAAAATGTTATAAAAATTGAGAAACCGTTTCTATTGATTATATAAATCATTATTTAGAAGTCATAGAAAGACATAATAAAAATAAAAAAAGTTAAAAATTAAGGAGAGTAATGAAAAATAAATTGTCTATTTTGATTCCTTGTTTTAATAAAAGTTTTTTTTATAAAAGACTATTTAGGTCTCTTATAGAACAAACAGACAAAAGATTTGATTTAATTTTTTTAAATGATGCTTCAACAGATAATACTTTACAGGATTTAAATCAATTTAAAGATAAATACAATAATTTATTTAATATTAAAATAATAAATTTAGAAAAAAATAGTGGCATAGCAAACGCTAGAAATATTCTAATTCAAAATTGCCAAACGGAATATTTTTTATTTATCGATCCAGATGATCTTATAACAAAAAAAGCCATCTCCGAATTTAATAAACTACTTTTTTCAGAAAATAAATATGATATTATTACTGCTCATTTCTCTTTAATTTTTAAAAATATCCCCATTTTAAATTTGATAAAAACCAAATTTTTAATAAAATCTAAATATAAAAACAATATTGAATATATGCAAGATCAACTCCTATTTATTTGAAATAAAGTTATAAATAAAGAATGATTTTTAAATTTAAATATTTCTTTTTTAGTAGGTTATACTTTTGAAGACATACCAATATCTTGTATTTCTCTTTTATCTTCAACTAATAGCTATCATCTTACTTCCACAACTTATAAATATGATTTAAATTTACAAGGTTTATCAAAAAAACATAATATTAAAAAAATAGTAAGTATTACTAGAAATTTGGATTTTTTATACACTGAATTAAAAAATAGAAATATTTATAAAATATATGAAGAAAAAATTGAAAGATTTTTTATAAAAAAACTTTTTATTCATATTTTTTTTAGTCATTATAAATTAAATAAACAAAAAGAATTTAATATAGTTTTAAGTGAATTTTATTATATTTTAGAAAAATACAAAATTGATGAAAGACTCGATAACTATAAAACTAAATTTATTTCACTTTTTAATATAGCCTTAAGAAGTTATAAAAAGTTAAGATATAATCATGGAAACAAAGAATAAAATAACAATTTTGATACCGATTTTTAATGCTAAAACAACTTGTGAAAATTTGTTTTTATCAATAACTAAACAAACAGACAAAAGATTTAATGTATTATTTTTAAATAATGGTTCTACAGATAATACTAAAGCAGTTTTACATAAATTTAAAGATGAAAATAAAAATATTATTGATATAAAAATTATTGATTTTGTTCAACACTCAGAAAGTTCTCACATAAAAAATTACTTAGTTGATAATTGTAAAACTGAATTTTTTATTTTTTTAAATTTTACAGATGAACTTGAAGCAAATGCTATTTCTGAATTTAATAAAGTATTGTATTCAGCGGAGAAAAAATATGATATAATTCTTTCTGATTTTTCATTTAGTAATAAAAATAATTTATTTATAAATCTATTTAAAAAAAGAATTTTTATAAGGGAAAAATACAGAAAAAATATAAATTTTGAAGTAGAGCAATTTACTTTTATTTGAAATAAAATAATTAATAAAGAATGATATAAAAGTTTATATTTACCTTTTTATTTAGGTTATGCTTATGAAGAATTTTCTGTTGCTTTGGTTTTATTTTTATTAACTGATAATATTTATTATATTCATAAAAAATTGTATAAATATGATTGAAATTCAAATGCAGATTTTAAAAGTCATACTACAGATAAAATAGTAGGAATAGCAAAAAATTTAGATTACTTGTATTTACAATTAAAAATAAGAAATAAATATGAGTTATTTGAAAAAACATTTGAAGAAACTGTTTTATGTTCAATTTTTATTCATATTTTCTATAATAAAAATAAGCAAAATATGGACAAAAAATTTCAAGACGCTTTAAAAGAACTTTATAAGTTTATTGACAAGTATGATTTAGAAGTCAAACTTTCTAAATATAGAAAAGATTTTACATTTAAATTCAATAGTTCATTAAGAAGTTACGATAAATTTAGACATATTAAAAGAGATTTTTAAATAATTAAAATCCAGTGCTTTGAGGCACTGGATTGTTTTTTTACTTTTATTCTTTATGTCTAAAGAAAGAAATAATTGTTTCTAAAGCGTTTTTGATATCAACTTTTGATTTTAATTCTTCGCTTTTTATTAAAGGAGTTACAAAATCAACGAGTTTTTTTTCTGTTTCTTCATTGATGTTAGAAAGTAAGTCTTTAATTTTTGCATTTTGTTCATCAATTTCAGGATTTGTTAATTTTGCTTCATTATATAGTTTTTGTATATTTTCTTTTAAGTATTCAGTAACAATTTTTTTCTTTTCTTCTGTTGTTGCTACTAAGTAATCTGGACGATCTGCAGTTAATCTTTTGATGGTTTTATCAACTACTTCATTTAAAGTAGGTTCCACATTAAATGATTTAAATTGATTTTTTATAATTGGAAATACAATGTTTTGTATTCTTTGATCATTAACTAAATTAGAAACATCGGTTAATATTTTTTTAAGTGTTTCTTTTTCTTGTTCGCTTAAATTTTTATAATCTTTGGTTAATAAATCTTGTAATTTGTTAATATTAGTTGCAAGATCTGCTCCGTTTTTAATAATTCCATATAAGTTATGAATTCCTGTACCTTTACCACCTGTTAGTATTTTTACACCAATCTCTGTAGAATTGGCATAACTTGTTTTTTTATCAGAAGGGAAAAGCAGTACGTTAGAAAATAAAAGAGCACCTGGCACTGTTAACAATAGATTAGTTCCTGCAAAAACACCACCATAAATTAATTTGCTCATTTTAGTGAAAGTTTTATTGCTTTTTTTCTTTTTAATTTTACTGAAAATTGCTATTACTAGTGCAATTGTAAAGAAAATAAATCTAAAAATTCAATAAACTATTAATGCAACTACTGTTGCAGCTAAAGTGGTAAAACCTTCTGGATCATCAAGATGTTCCTTAGCATATTTATTAGCTACACTATAAAAAATGACTGTACCAATTATAGTTATAATAATAGAAACAAACTTAAAAATGGTAAATTTAAGTTTTAAAAAATAACCGGTAACTAAAGAAAAAAGTATAGAAAAAGCAAATAAAATAGGAACTCAAATATGTGGCGAAGAACCTTTCATTGAGTTTAATGTATTTAAAATTGAACCAATAAATCCTTCCATTATTGCTCATCCTCCCAAACAAATTCATATTCATATATTCTAACTACATCGCCAGCTTGTATGTTGAGTTCAATAAGTTCATTTCAAACACCAATTTCTTTTAGTTTTTGATTAAATCTCATTAAATTATCATGTGATACAATAGGGATTTTGTTGTAAATTTCTTCTACTTCAGGACCAAATACTTCAAACAACCCTTCATGTATTTTTTTAACTTCGTGATATTTCTCTAAAGTAATTGTAACTTCGGAGAAAGTTTTTTCAAAAATAGGGGTTTTTTCTTTTTCTAGTGCTTCTCAAAGTTTGATTTTTAATGTATCAATATTTTTATTTTTAATCGCACTAATTTCCACTATTTCTAAGTTTTTAAATTTCTTTTTAAATTTAGATAGTTGCTTTTTAAAAACTTCTTGGTCTGATTTATTAGCAACTATTATTTGTTTTCTTTTTTCTAAATTTAAATTATAAGTTTTTAATTCTTCATTAATTTCAATATAATCTTTTATTGGATCTTTAGTTTCGTCGCCAAAGTCAATTATATGGGCAATAACTCTACATCTTTCAATATGTTTTAAAAATTGAATTCCAAGTCCTTTACCTTGTGCTGCTCCTTGGATTAAACCTGGTAAATCAGCAGCAACAAAGGAATTTTCGAAAACTTGAACAAGACCCAATTGTGGAACTAAAGTTGTAAAATGATAATCTGCAATTTTTGGTTTTGCATTTGAAATTCTAGACAAAATTGTAGATTTTCCAGCTGAAGGTTTTCCTAAAAAACCTACGTCTGCTAAAACTTTTAAATTTAGAGTTAAATTAAATTTTTCCCCAAAATCACCATTTTCACTGATTTTGGGAGCAGTATTTTTGGAAGACTTAAATTTAGTGTTTCCTCTTCCTCCCTTACCACCTTTTGCTATTAAATAATTTTCTTCTGTTATGATATCGTGCAGTAATTTGTTTCCTTCATAAATAAGAGTTCCGATTGGTACTTTGATATAAATATCTTTTCCAGCGGCTCCATATTGATTTTTTCTTCTACCGTTTTCCCCGTCATTTCCTTTAATTATTTTCTTTAAATACAAAGGAAGAAGGGTGTTCATTCCAGGATCTCCTACAAAATAAATAGAACCTCCATTACCACCATCACCTCCATCAGGACCACCACGATCAACGTGTGCTTCTCTTCTGAAAGCAATCATTCCATTGCCACCTTTTCCAGCTTGTACCTTCAATTTTACTTCATCTATAAATTTCATTAATTCTCCATATCTATAAATAAATGCTAATATTATTTAGTATTTTAAATAATAACACATTTACACAAATAAAAAAAGAAAGAATCAAACTTGTTATAAAAGTTTTATTCCTTTTTTTGCTAATTCTTCTTTATATTCTTTAGGTCAAAAACTGGATTGTACTTCACCTATGTGTTGTTTTTCAAGTAAAAGCATACTTAATCTACTTTGTCCTATTCCACCCCCGATTGTTAAAGGTAAAAGATTGTTTACAACATTAAAGTGATATGGTGAAATTTTTTCCACTTCTGCTTTTGATTTATTTGCTTGAGTACAAATGGATTCTGAATCCACTCTAATACCCATTGAAGAAATTTCAATTGCTTTTTCAAGAGTTTGAGAATAAATTATTAAATCACCATTTAAATTTCAATCATCATAATCAAACGCTCTTAATGATTGAATTAAACCTGATTTCATTTTATGTCCTATTTGATAAATAAAGACAGTTCCTTTTGATTTGGTAATTAAATTTTCTCTTTCATTAACGGAATAGTTAGGATATAAATCCTCTAATTCTTGCGAAGAAATAAAGAAAACATTTTTAACTAATTCTTCTTTTAATACGGGAAATTGCTTTTTTAATTCTTCTTTGGTTTTCAAAATTGCTTTGTAAATTTTATTAACAATGCTTTTTAAAAAATCAATATTTCTATCAGAAGCTTTTATAATTTTTTCTCAGTCCCATTGATCTACATAGTATGAATGTAATTCATCTAAGTCTTCTTCTCTTCTGATTGCATTCATGTCTGTATAAATACCTTCATAAAAGTCATAATTATAGTCTTTTAAAGCCTGTCTTTTTCATTTAGCAAGTGAGTGAACAACTTCTAGTTTAACATCACTATTTTTAGTGGTAAAACTTACTGGTGATTCTCCGTTTAAACCATCATTTAACCCTGTTTGTTTTTCAACAAAAAGAGGAGCGGTAGCTCTAGTTAGATTTAATTCTTTTTTAATTTCTTCTTGAAATATTTTTTTTAAGTTTTGAATTGCTAATTGTGTTTCTTTTATATTTAATTTTGTTTTATTCATTTTTTTCTCCTTTTAAATAAAAATCTTTAATTATATTAAAATATTTTTCAAAGTTTTCATAGTAAATCATATGTCCAACTTTTTCAAAAACTTCTATTTGAATATTTTTAACATTATTATAAAAATATTTTATACAATTTTCCCTGTCTATAACAGCATCTTTTTCTCCAAGTAACAATAAAGTAGGAATTTTAATTGAATTTAAACCTTTTTCTATATTATTCATTAAATTTATATTTGGCAAACTTTCCCCTAATTTCACTATAGTTGGATTGTTGAATAGATAAGGATCAAAATTATTTTTTTCTTTTTCGATAAACTCTTTATTCATAAATAAAGGTGTTGGATCATAATACAAAGCTTTCAAAAATGTCTTATATTCTTCAAAAGTTTTTGGAAAATAAGAATTAAAGTAATCTTCTTTTTTAACTAGTGAAGATTTGTTCATTGGTGCTACATAAATTAATTTTGAAAATAAAGATGGTTCTTGTAAATAAGCAAGAGAAATTATTCCCCCACCCATAGAATGACCGATTAAGACCACATCTTTTAAATTATTTTCTTTAATAAATTTAATTAAAAGATTTGCAAAAGAATAAACGCTAATTTCATCGTTATTTTTAGCTTCTAATAAATCATTTCCAGGAAAAGATATAGCATAATAATCACTTAAAGTTCATTTATCCATAAAAACATTGTGTCTGCTGTGATTTGAATTAAAACCATGAACAAAAATTACGGGATTTTTGGGTTGATTATTATCTTTGAAAACAAAGGGATAATCATATTTTATTTTTTTCATTTTTTAATTTTCCTTTTTCTTTTAATTTTAAAAAATACTTTTTTATTAAATTATATAATTTTCTTCAAAAATAAAATATAATTAAATAAGCATAATAAAAATAAACAAGGAGAAAAATGAGTTTAGTAAACGCAAAATTAATGATGAAAGATGCATATAAAAGAAAATATGCTATTCCACACATTAATATCAATAATTTAGAATGAGCAAAAACAGTTTTATTAGCAGCTCAAGAAATGAAATCACCTTTAATTCTTGCAACTTCAGAAGGTGCTGTTAAATATATGGGTGGTTTTAAAACCATTTATGGAATGGTTACAGGGTTAATTAGTGAATTAAAAATAACCATCCCAGTAGCTCTACACCTTGATCATGGTTCATATGATGCTTGTGTTAAAGCTATAAAAGAAGGATATACTTCAGTAATGTATGATGGATCACATTCTGACTTTAAAACAAACTATAACAATACTAAAAAATTAACCAAACTTGCTTTAGTACACGGAGTTTCTGTAGAAGCTGAAGTAGGAACTATTGGTGGTGAAGAAGACGGAATCATAGGAAATGGAGATTTAGCAAACCCAGAAGAAGCTAAAAAAATGGCAGCTTTAGGAATTGATATGTTGGCAGCGGGAATTGGAAATATTCACGGTCCATACCCCGCTTCATGAAAATCATTAAATTTTGAAGCTTTACAAGAAATTTCTGCTAAAGCAAAAATTGGTCTTGTTCTACATGGTGGTTCAGGAATACCAAGCGATCAAATTAAAAAAGCAATTTCTTTAGGAATTGCAAAAATTAATGTAAACACTGAATTACAACAAGCAAATGCTAAAGCTATTTGAGCATATGTTGAATCTGGAGAAGCTAAAAAAGGAAAAAACTTTGATCCAAGAAAATTATATGCTCCAGGAACAGCAGCAATGAGACAAACAGTAATTGAAAAAATTAAAGAATTTGGATCAGAAAATAGAGTTAAATAGACTCTATTTTTTTATGCGGAAAAATTTAGGAAAAATCCTTTTCATTTTCTTTTTATTTTTTAATTTTTTTACAGTTTCATGCTCTATAAAGACTGAAACAAAAATAAAAACCTATTTTGTGAATTCAGTCTATGATGGTGATACATTTACGGATAATAAGAATCAAAGGTATAGATTTTTTGGAATAGACGCTCCAGAAATAAAAGATAGAGATGGGGTCGAAACAAAAGGAAATAAACATTATTATGCTCTTTTAGCGAGAAATTTTTTAAGAAAACAGATTGATAAAAAAGAAATTCAAATTCAAATTATTAAAAAAGATAAATATAAAAGAAATGTGTCTAAAATTTTTATAAATAATATTGATATAGGACGTCAATTATTAAGAAACGGTCTAGTAATAGTCAGATACATTTCAATTGATAAAACTTCTCCTTTTTATACTGAAGATATTGATTATTATGATCAACTTCTTTCTGATTTTCATTATGCTCAAAAAAACAAGTTAGGTTTTTGAAAATTTTATTCATCACAAAAAGAAGTTGAAAAAGCCTTATATTAAGGTAATAGTTTTTATATTTTAAAAAAATAATAGTGGTATAATTTTGAAATTATGGATAAAGTTCAAATTTTTATAAAGAATAATATAAGGATAATAGTTTCTGATTTAACAAAATCAGCACAAAAAAATATTGAAGTGCAAAAATGTAATCCATTTCCAGCTTTAGTTTTAGCAAAAGCAATTTCTGTTTTTGGTCCACTTTCTTCGATTTTATCAATAAAAAGTGGAAAAGTAACTACATTTATTAAAAGTGAAAATGGAACAATAAAAAATTTGATTGTTGAATCAAGAACAGATGGTTCATTAAGGGCTTTATTAGATAATAATGATATTGTTACAGAAAAAGATGATTCAGATTTTGAAAATATACCACTTGTTCTTGGTTTAGGTAATGATGGCTTTTTAAGAATTACAAGAAATAATGGATCTCAACATTTTGGTGGAGAAGTTAAACTAATGAAGTCAGATATTGTTACAGATTTAGCCTATTATTTTAAAGTTTCTGAACAAATATATACAGCGATAATTTCAAGTGTTAAATTTAAAAACAAACAAACACTTGAAAGAGTTTATTCAGTGATTTTTCAATTATTACCAAGTCACACAGAAGAAGATATCGTATGAATTGAAAACTTTTTAAAAAATAATAATTTAGATAATATGTCTTTAGAAGAATACATAGACTCAATGGAAGCAACGTTTTTACAGGAAAAACAGTATTTTTGAGAATGTAAATTTAATAAAGAAGAAGTATTATCTTCATTAAAATTAATAGAAAAAACAGAAATTGACAAAATTCTGAATGAAGATGGGAAAATAGAAGTAGAATGTCATTTTTGTAAAGAAAATTTCTATTTTTACAGAGAGGATTTTAAATAATTATGAAAAAAATTATTTCATTAAAAAACATAAATAAGTTTTATGGACATAAAAAAGTTTTAGAAAACTTTAACTTTGATATTTATCAAGGTGAAAGAATAGCTTTGTTAGGTGGTAATGGTTCAGGAAAATCGACCACTGTTGAAATCATAGCAAGAATTAAAAAACCTACATCTGGTGAAGTTTGATGAGATGAAAATCTAAAATTAGGGATTCAATTTCAAGAATCTAAATATCCGCATGGAATAACTGTAAAAATGTTGATTGATTTTTATCTTGACAGTTATGGTAGAGAACAAGTTAGTCAAGAGTATGTTGAAGATTTAAAAAAGAAATTTAGACTAAAGGAATTAGAAAATAAACAAATCTATACATTATCTGGCGGACAACAACAAAGAGTAAATATTTTATTATCACTTGTACATAAACCAAATTTTTTAATTTTGGACGAATTATCAACAGGATTAGATATTAAAATAAGAAGAGAAATTAGACAATATGTTATGGATTATTTAGGGGCGAATGTTAATTGTTCACTAATTTTAATTACTCACAATACTTCTGAAGCATTGAAAATGTGTAATAAAATTGTGATATTAAATAAAGGAAAGATTTTTGTAAATGAAACAATTGATAATTTACTAAGAACAAAGGGAAATATAGATACATTTGTTGATGAGTTTTTTGATACAGTATATTCAGAAGAAGATGAAAAACAAAAGGAAAACGAAAAAACAAAAAACAAAAGTTTTTTAACTAAAATAAAGGAAAAATTAAGAAAAAGAGGATAAATATGAAAGCGATTTTTAAATTAATTAATGCTTATTACTGAAAAGGATTTTTTGGTCCATTTTTTACTGTTTTTTGACCATTTTTAGTTTTCTTACTTTTAGGAAATGTAACTTATTCAACCACACTATCTAGTTTAGAAAAAACAGGTTTACCTCAAGCAACCATTGAAACTCAAATATATTCACTAGCTAAATCAATAATTGTTGGAGTTTTAATCTCAACAATTATTTCTAATGGATTAATAGGTTTTTCAACAATAATAGTTGATTTCAAAAAATCAACACTTATAAAAAGAATTGGTTCTGCCAATATAAGTAAAACACATTTTATGATAGCTAGTTTGTTTTACCAATTTGTATGAACTTTATTTGTAATCATCTGAGTTCCTTTATTAGGATCCTTATTACTTGGTTTTAATAAATATTTAGATTTTGGAATTGGTTTTAACATAGGATTATTGAGCATTTTGCCTTTAATTGCCCTTGTTTTCTTAATTTCAATTTCTATGGGATTTTTAATAATTTCTACTATAAATAGCACAATTGGAGCATCATCAGTAGCTAATTTAATTTTCTTCCCTATTTCCTTTTTATCTGGTGGTTTTGGTAATGGACAACCTAATTTAGAATATGCGCCAGCTATTAAATATTTTTCATATTTAGTTCCTACAAAATATTCCACAGATCCTTTATTTGAGGTTTTCAAAAATGGTGGATATAGTAATTTATATGAAAACATGGGATGACAAAGTTTTGGATTTCCAATAATTGGAATAACAATTGCAGCTATTTTCATTTTAATTTCTGTTAAAAAATTTAAATGAGGTGAATAATGAAAGTAAAAACATTCGCTTCAGTAGAATCTTTTACAGGTGGGGCATTTGCAAGTAGATTGGTTTTAGAACCAGGTGCTTCTAAATATTTCAAAGGTTCATTGGTGACCTACCAAAATGAAATAAAGGAAAAATTAGGTGTTAACACATCAAAAGGTGTGGTTAATTCAGAAACTGCACTTAATATGTCTTTAAAAGGCAAAGAATTTTTTAATGTAGATTTTTGTATTTCATTTACAGGAAATGCAGGACCGACAGTTATGGAAAATAAAGCGGTAGGCGAAGTTTATATAGCTATAAATGATGAAGTTTTTCCTTTATTATTAAGCGGAAATAGAGAACAAATAATTAATCAAGCAGTAGATTTTGCTTATGAAAAATTTCTAAAATTAAAATCTTAAAATAGGAAAATTCAACGTTTTTTCCTATTTTTGTTTTTTTATCAATAGAAAAGTAAATTTTAAGAAATTTTAATAGAGGTGAAAAATATGGAAAATAATAAAATTTTAAAAGAAGCATTAAATGAAATAGAAAAAAAATTCGGTAAAGAATCAATTATGTTATTAGGGGAAAAACCTCCAGTAGATACAGAAACTTTTTCTTCAGGTTCTATAGCTATTGATCACGCTTTAGGTATTAAAGGTTTTCCTAAAGGCAGAATTATCGAAATTTTCGGTCCTGAATCTTCAGGAAAAACAACAATTAGTTTACATGCAATAGCAGAAATACAAAAAAATGGTGGAATAGCAGCATTTATAGATGCTGAACATTCTATCGATCCAACATATGCAAAAAATCTTGGAATAAATATAAATAATTTGATTTTATCACAACCTGATTCTGGAGAGCAAGCTCTCGAAATTGTTGATACCTTAGTGAGAACAGGTGCAATTGATTTAATAGTTGTTGACTCTGTTGCTGCTTTAGTTCCTGAAGCAGAATTAAATGGGGAAATGAGAGATCAAACAATAGGTGCTCAAGCACGTTTAATGTCAAAAGCTTTAAGAAAAATAACAGGTTCTTTAAATAAAAATAAAACAACTGTAATTTTTATTAATCAAATTAGAGAAAAAGTTGGTGTAATTTTTGGTAATCCTGAAACAACCCCTGGTGGAAGAGCACTTAAATTTTATTCTTCTATTAGAATGGAAGTTAGAAAATCTACACAATTAACAACAGGAAGTGATATAACAGGAAACCTTGTAAAAATTAAAGTAGTAAAAAACAAATTATCTATACCTTTTAAAACAGCAAATGTGGAAATTATTTTTTCTCAAGGAATTTCAAAATATGCTGAAATTGCACAATTAGCTGAAGATTTTGGAATTTTAATAAAAAAAGGTGCTTGATACTCATATAATGGAGAAAACATAGCACAAGGAAAAGTAAATTTAAGATTATATTTAGAAAATTCCCAATCATTTTTTGAAGAAATTAAACAAAAAGTATTAGATAAATTAGAAGAAAATTAAAAATGCTATAAAATATATTTATTATGAAAAAAGAAATAGGTATATTGTTTATTGGAGATGTTTTTGGAACTCCTGGAATAAAATGTATTGAAAAATTTTTACCAGTAGTTAAAGAAAAATATGAAATAGATTTAATTATCGCTCAATCTGAAAATGTTTCAGGAAGAAAAGGACTAAATTCTGAAGACTATGAAAAGATGATGGAAATCGGAGTAAATGTTTTTACACTTGGAAATCATGTTTGAGCAAATGAAGATATATATAAAATTATTGATAATAAAAATGTTTTAAGACCTTACAATGTAATAACAAGCGATTATCCAGGTTCTGGTTCTAGTGTTTTTTCCATAAATGGTTTTAATATTAGAGTCACTTCTATGCTTGGAAAAACATTTAATAAACTAAACTCTCCTTGAAAACAAGATGAAGCTAATTCTTTTTTTGATGCAATAGATGAAATAATAAGTAAACAAGAAGAATCCGAAGATTTTCATATTATAGATTTTCATGCTGAAACAACTTCTGAAAAAAATGTTTTTGGTTTATATTTAGATGGAAAAGTTGATGCATTATTAGGAACTCATACACATGTTCAAACTAATGATGATAAAAAACTACCCAATGGAACTTTATATATTAGTGATGTCGGTATGACGGGACCCAAAAATAGTGCAATTGGTGCTAATTTTGAAGAAGTTTATGAAAAAATGAGATTTAACAAAAAAGTAAGATTCAAAGTTTCTGATAACGATGTACAATTTAATGCAGTATTTTTAAAATTAAACAAAGAAAATAAAAAATTAAACCAAATAGAAAAAATTTTTTTAAACAAGTAAAACAAAACACAAATCCTTTTTGATTTGTGTTTTTAAATAACTTTATTTTAATTTTTTCTTTTTTCAAAATCAGTAATATATAAGAAATCCACCTAATGTAAAAATGGATAATAAAGCAAAAGTTGTACCTAAAGCTATAGATGTAATATTATTTGTTTTACTAATTTTATCAGTTTGTTTATTTTCAGATGTTTTTTTGTAATTGATGATTTCTTCTTTTAGGTTGTCTAAAGAATTTTTATTATAAGATTTATTTATATTAGAAAATAACGAGTTATATAATGATTTGTCTTTTATTGATTCTATTGATTTTCTTAATAAATCTTTATATTCGTTTATGCTTTTTAAGAAATCTGGATTTTGGTAATTATATAGATCATCTAAAAATTTAAGAGATTGCTGATGAGTATTAACGTTTTTATAAACTTGATTCAACCAATCTTGAACTTTTTTTTCTTTAACTAAATTTATCTGTTGTTTTAGATAGTTTTCATCAATTTTTAATTGACTAATAGAACTTTTAATTTCTGTTAAATTGTTAGATATATTAGTTTCTGAAATTTCTAAATTATTTATTTTATTATTTATATTTTTTAATGTTTGTTTATAATTTGCAAAAGTTTCTTTAATAAAATAATCTTTTAAATATAAATAATTATTATCAATATGAGTTTTTAAAGAATCAATTTTCTTTTGTTTTTCTTTTTCATATTCTTTAATAGTTTTATGTAGAATATTTATTTGCTCTTCTATTGAAGAAAAAGTTTTATTTTTATTTTGAATTAAATCATTTGTTTTTTGAATTTCATTTTGAAGATGAGTAAGTAAAGTTGTTCAGTTTTTAAAATCTTCTTTTTTTATGGCTTCAGCTTCAAATAAAATATTTTTTAATTCTTTTAGTTTTTCACCACTTTCATTTAATTTTAATAAATTAATTTTTTCTTTAAAAGAATTGTTAGCAACTAAAAAAGTTGATGGATGAGTTTCGACTGTATCTAGTAATTTTTTCAAATCAGTTGCTACAATATCTAAATTTTTTATTGAATCAGTAGTGTATAAAACTCTCTCCAAGTTAGTATATATGAAATAATTTTCATAAGCTATTGATTTTTGCTTTATAGAGAAAATTAATTGAGATTTTGCTGAATTAATTTCATTTTTAATTTTCTCTAATTTAGAATTATTTATATTAGTACTTTTTGTTAATAATTTTTCAGCATCTGTTATGCTATTTTTATATTTTATAAAGGAATTTTCTGTATAAAATTCATTTATATTAGTTATTTTGTTATCAATTAATTCTTTTATTGGACTATAATCAGCTACTAATTCAGCCTTATTTTTAATAAAGTTTAAATGGTTTTGTAAATCTATAAAAGTAGCATCTAAAAGATATTTGGAATTTAAAGCAATACTTGAGTTTTCCTTTATTTCGTTATATTTATCTTTGTATTCATCTGTTCAATTATCAAAGTTTTCAGGTTGGTTGTTAATAAATTCTCTTAAAGAATTTTTAGCATTGCTGCTATCATTGTTAGAATTGTTCATAAAGGAAATTTCGTTTATATTTGGTTTAAAATCATTCCATTCAATTATTAATTCGATAATTTTTTCATTAATATTAGAAGGTAAGTTAAAAAACATTAAATTATTAACTAATGAACCAATTAAAATTTCTTTTTCAGAGTTACTTTCTAGATTAAACATCCTTGCTTTAAATTGAACATTTTTAGATGTATTTTCACTTAAAATTCTAACCATTTTATTTTTAATATCATCAGAATTTAAAGCAATTTTGATAATTCCGTTGGAATTTGTAGGAATAAAACTTGTTGTCAAATCTTTATCAAACATAAGATTAGGATTACTATCTAGGCTAGTTCCGGATAAGTTAAAATCGTACTCATCTTTTGGCGAACTTTGATCATTGATGATAATTTCATTTATTTCTAATTTTTTATTTTCTGGATAATTATGAGTTATTTTTAGTCTTAAATATCTTACATTTAATAAGTTTAAATCAGAAGATTCTCAATATTTAAAATCAGGATATTTAGGATCGTTTAAACCAAAAGTGGTTTCAGATAGTTTTGCATTATTATTTATTGAATCATCGCTAATATCAAAAGCTTTTGTTCAAGTGATTTTATCACTAGAAACTTCAACACTTATAAATCTTGGAAAATCATAACTTTCTTTAGAATTGAAAATTTTTATTGAATCAATATCGATATTTTTAGATAAATCATATGTTACAAATTTTCCATCACTTGGATTTTCAAAAACTCTACTTGTATTGATATTGTTGTCAAATTCAACCTTTTTATCGATATTTTTAGAATTTAGATTAGTGTCTATGATTTTTCCAAATTCAATCTTATTTTCTGTATAAACGACTAATTTTTGAAAAGAAATTTCTTGACTAACCTCTGAAATATTTCTAATAATTAAGTATCTAGCTTTTGTATTTGTGTCTATATTGTTAGCATCTGTAATTTCTGTTCATATTACACCATTTATGGAATAGAACAATTTTAAGTTTGGATCATTTAACTGATTTTCTATTTGTTTGAGTTTATATATTTTTTTAAAATCAATCCCTATATACTCATTTGATTCTAATGTATAAGTTTGGTTTTGACTTAAATCAGCATTTAATAAAGTAAATTTATTATTTTCTACAAGAACATTGAAATTATTTCTTTTATTTTTGTTGGACACAAAAACATTTTCATTTGTAGGAACTTCTTTATTAATGATATCAACTGATTTTAATGCTCATCAAGTTAAAGAATTTCTAGTAGAAATAATTCTAATTCCATTCATTTTTCCTGAATTTTCAGGAATAGCAATTGAAATTTCATCATTGTTATTGGAATTAATTTCTTGCGTTAAATCTGTATAAGTGTTATTAATAATTTTTTGAATTTTAAAATGATTTAAAGTATTACCTTCTTTTTGTAATAATCTTACTGCTTTAATTTCTCTGTAATCATTAAATAAAATATCTAAATAGTCATTTTCTTTAATGGTTCCATTATCGTTTATACGGGAAATTAAGGCATATGTGGAATCATCTTTATCAGTTATATAATCAAAAAGATTGTTTTTAGATTCATTATTAACGGTTTCGCTATTGGCAATTTGTAAATTTGGACTTTTGATAGTAAATTCGGGTTTTAATGATTTTTGTTCTCCGCCTGCTACAAAAGTTCCAAGACGTCACCAAATAGGTCTGGAAACATCATTAACTATTCTTAGTTTATCTGTGAAACCAATTCCAGAAATTATTTGTCTTTTTTTATTATTTAAATGATATGAACCAAATTGTTTTCAAGAATTTGAATCATAATCAAAATATTCAATATGAAAATCAGTTAGAGTATCTGATTCTTTTGAAGCACCTTGCTCAACTAAAACTTTTGTAATATACCTTCTAGAAGGGTATGAAATAGAAACAGCAGCATTTTGTGCAAAATTACCTGAACCATTAGATGTAATTCATCATTCTGTATTTTCGTTGTTATCTAAAATATTGTTTGAATTACCGCCGTGAGTTTGTAAATTTGGAGAATCCGTTTGATTAAAGACTCCGTCCTTGAATCATTCATAAATAGAGTCTTTTTCGTCATAATCATTTATTACAAAATTAAATAATCTTATCCATCCATTGTCGCTGTTATCTTGTAAATTTCTAACTCTTACTGATTTTACATTTGGAATATTTAAATTTTCAATAGTTATAGGATTAAAATTTCCTCTATTAGAAACGTAAGCATCTCCAATGCTTTTTCATTCTTGTTCACCATCTTGGAGATATTCAAAAACAAAATTATAAAAATGATCTGCTCCACCACCCATTTTTAGATAAATTTTGTTTAAAGTTATAGGACTGGAAAATTCTGAACCTATATATTCATTAGCATTAATTCTATTGTTGTTACCATCAAATACTGCGACTGATTCATTTGATTTTTTGAATATATTCTCTATAGACACACCTAAAGAAAGATTGGAATTATTACCTCTATTACTAATAAATTTTTGAGTTACACTATGAATATCTTTATTTATTAAAATTTCTGAAGAATTTTTTAAATATATTATTATCTTTTCAAGATAAGGAATAAATTTATCAAATTCTCCATTTATTTTTATATTTGAATCACTAAAAACCATTGTTTTAGCTTGATTCAACATTTTTTCAGTTATTACAAGATTTTTACTAGATTCTGAAATTATATTATGACTTTTATATACAATTGAGTTAGCTAAATTTAAAAAACTATTTGATAATAATGATAATTTTGTTAATCAAGGTTTTAAAGATGTTATAAAATCATTATTTAAATTTAACAATAATTTTACATTACTATCAAAATTTTGAAACATAGTTTTCAATTCATTTAAATCTGATTCAGTAATGTTTTTATTTTTGATTTTTTGAATCAAAACATCAAATAAAGCACTAAAATTATCATTTTGATTTTGGTTAATAATATATTTGTAAGTTTCTAAAAATGCCTGAATTGAATTATCATTTATTGAATTTACTTTTAAAATATTTTTAATTATATTTTTTTGTAAGAGTTCTTTATTTTGAATATTATATAAAAATTTAAGATTAAATTGTTTAAGATAAAAATCATTAACTTGTGTATTATTTGAAACAGTTACAATATAAGAATTTAATTTTTCTAAAAAATTATTTTCAATATTATTATCAATAATATTTCATTTAATAGTTCCTTATTAAAACAGAAATAAAATGTCACCCCCCATTCCCAATATAAAATGTCACTTTT
>NZ_JBTGVD010000023.1:0-19474 GCF_054343395.1 Mycoplasma sp. CB776 | reverse complement strand
AGATGAATTAAACAATAAAATTAACTAAGTATAGAAATTTAGTAAAAATTTAGGTTTTTCTTATATTTAGTCATTTTTATAATATTTTTGAAATATTTATAATAAAAGTGTAAAATTTTTATATTATGCCAGAATTACCAGAAGTTAGAGTCGTAAGACAAGAATTAAATAAATATGTTCAAAATAAAAAAATTGAGAATATTCATATTTTTAGAGATTCATTTATAAAGGAAATTTCCGTAGAAAAGTTTAAAGAAGCTTTAATTGGACAAACAATTGTAGAAGTAACTAATGAAGGAAAATTTCTTGTATTTCATTTAACTAATGATAATATTATTTTAAGTCATTTGAGAATGGAAGGAAAATATAATTATTTTGAACCAGCAAAAACAAGATTAAAACATGATTATGTTCTTTTTGAGTTTAGTGATAATAGTAATTTACACTACAATGATACAAGAACATTTGGAACTTTTCACTTAAGAACAAAGCAAAATTATTTAACAACAAATCCACTTGCTAAATTAGGAAAGATACCTGCACAAACAAATTTAGAAGAATTTTATAAAAAATTAAAATCTAGAAAAAAAGCAATTAAAACTTCTTTATTAGATCAAACTCTTGTTTTAGGATTAGGAAATATTTATGTAGATGAAGTGCTGTTTGCAACCAAAATTCATCCAGAAACTCCTAGTAATTTAATTTCCAAAAAACAAGCTAAAGAAATTTTAGAAGTAGCTACAGATATTTTAGATCGCTCCACTGAATTAGGCGGAAGTAGTATAAATTCTTACACATCATTAAACAAGAAAAAAGGTTCTTTCCAAAACTTTTTACAAGTTCACACTAAAAAAGGATTACCTTGCCCTATCTGTCAAAATGAAATTTTAAAAATAAAAGTAAATGGTAGAGGAACCTATTACTGTAAGGAATGTCAAAAATAAATGAATAATTGAAGTTATGAAAAAACAATTGATTTGCACGGATTAACTACATCAGAAGCAGAAATAGTATTATCAAATGCCATTTTTGAATTTAATAATTCAAATCAATATGACAGTTTAAATATAATTGTAGGAAGGGGTACAGGAACATTAAAAGTTTTTGTTAGAAGTTTTCTTGAAAGAGAAAATTTGTTTTTTACAGAAGGTGAAATAAACTTTTCAGTATTCAAAAAAGCATTTTAAAAGCAAGCTTTATAGCTTGCTTTTTTGGTCAAATTAATGATTGGAGCGAGTGAAGGGAATCGAACCCTCATAGTCAGCTTGGAAGGCTGAAGTTCTGCCATTAAACTACACTCGCGAGATACTTTATTATTATAAACTATTTTTTGTAAAAATCAAGAATTTTTATAGAAATTTTTATTTTTTTAAAAAAAATTTAAAAAAAACGGAAAAAATAAATAAAAAAAGCGATTTTTAGTCATTAAATATTATGTGATTTTTTACTTTATAAAGAAAAATACCTTTTTTTAATAAAAAGGAAGATGTCCTATTTTGAGAAAAGAGAAATTGTAAAATTAAATTAATTTTATTTTCAGTTAAATTTATATTTAAAAATTTTTGGTGAATTAGGTTATATATTAAATTTTTTTGCTTTTTTTCTGTTTGTTGTTTTAATCAATCAATATCAAAATTTGTTTTTTCTCATTTTTGCAACATTTTTTTATTTTTTCTATCTTTAAATAATAAAAAAATGTTTTTAATTTTGTAAGAAAAAATTGTTAGATTTTTATAAAAAGATTTATTTTTAAACTCAATTCTAATTTTATTTCTTTCATAAATTGGTAAGTTATTTGTATAGTCAATGGCAAAATTTATGTTTTTATTTTTTAATATTTTTTCAATTTTGTTTTTTGAATACTTAAAAAGTAATGGTCTATAAATTTGCATATCAAAGAGTTGACTTTTCTTTTTTATACCTCAATAATTAACTATTTTATTTTTATTTTTTTGAAGCATTATTGTCTCAAAAAAATCATCTTTATTATGGGCAATATAAAGGAAATTACAGTTATTTTCTTTATAAATTTTTTTAAAAAAATCATATCTTATTTGTCTGGCAAAATTTTGGAAATTTTCTATCTTTTCATAATTATCATAACTAACAGTTAGAACAAAAAAAGGAATTTTGTATTTTTTACAAAAATTCTCTACTATTGTTTGATCTTCATCACTAGTTTCTCTTTTTTTATAGTTAACGTGTGCCACAACAATATCTTTATTTTTAAATTTATTTAACATAAAGATAGAATCTGGTCCGCCACTAACTGCTAAGAGAACTCTTTGCTTTTTTATTTTTAGCATTAAACCTTTCAATAACCATTCTTATATCGTTTGAAATAAATTCAATTGAAGCAAGAGCGGCATCTTCAACAACTTTATCAATTATTTCTTTTTCATTTTGACTAAAAGGGGTTAAAACGTAATTTCTAGTGTTTTTATTTTCTGGTCGACCAATTCCTATTTTTAATCTTTTAATTTGATCAGTACCTAGTTGTTCAATAATGTTTTTCATACCATTATGCCCAGCGTGAGAACCGTGATTTTTAATTGCTGCTTGACCTATTTTAAAGTCCATATCATCATAAATAACAAGAATATCATCAGCAGGAATTTTAAAGAAAGACATTATTTCTCTTACAAAATCACCTGACTTATTCATGTAAGTAAATGGTTTTGCTAAAACATAATCTTCTTTTTTTGCAAAAACACCATTGAATTTGCTTCTTTCAAATTTTAATTCTAATTCATTAGCTATTTTATCTAAAACTCAAAATCCCACGTTGTGCTTTGTATTTTCATATTCAACACCAGGATTTCCTAAACCTATAATTAATTTCATATTTTAAATTATATTCCATTATAAGAATAATTTTTACAAATAAAAGTAAAATTCTTTAGTCATTTTGTTCTAAAAAATAATTGATATTTGTTTTTCTTTCTCTCTCTTCTGTTGATACAGCTATTTCAATAGCATCTTTTTCTCCAATAATTATTAATTCATCCTTTGCTCTTGTAATTCCTGTATAAAAGATTTTTTTATTTAAAAATATATTATATTCTTTAAAAATTAAATATATAAGAGCAGATGTTTCAGAACCTTGAAATTTATGTACAGAAACACAATAAGATAAAACTATAGAATTTCTGAATTTTTGCTCTGTAAATTTAATTAGTTTATCATTAAATTTAATTATTATAAATTCCACTTTTTCTTTATAAAACAGAATATTTTCTATATAACCGATTTCCCCGTTTACTAAATTTTGACTGGAATCATTTTCTGTTTGCATAACTTTGTCGTTAACAAAGTACTTAATGCCGTCTATTTCAAAAAAAGTATTATTTTTTTCATCAAAAATTTTGCTTTGAATTATTTTATTAATATTATTAATTCCTGCATTTCCTGCATATTTTGGAGCAATTACAATAAAATCATTTATTGAAAATTTTGATAAAAATAAGTCAATTTGCTTATTGAAAATTTCTAGAAAAGACTTTGCATTACTTTCATAAAATTTTACATAATTATTTTTAAATACAGGTATTTGGTCATTATTTACTGACGCTGCAATTTCTAATATTTCTTGTTTGTCTTTTTGACGATAATTATTTATTAATTTATTAGTAATAAATTTATCACTGTTAATAAAGTCATTTAATAAATTTCCATAACCAATGGAAGGTAATTGATCTTTGTCTCCAATTAAAACTATCTTTTTGATTTTATTTAAATCCAAAGATTTTAAGAGTTTATAGAATAAATCAGTATTCACCATAGAAAATTCATCGATAATTAAAGCATTAATTTCTTTTGTTAATTCTAAATTATATTCAATATTTTCGTTTTCTCATGAGACTTCTAAAAATGAATGAATTGTTCTAGAAGGGATGGATGCTTTTTGCAAAATATGAAAAGAGGCTCTACCTGTTGGAGTGAGAACTGCGACGTTTTTTTCTCCAAAAACATCGCTAAATCCTTTATAAATGAATTTTAGAATTTCTGTTTTACCAGTCCCTGGACCACCTGTTATAATAGTTAAATTATTTTCAAAAGCAGAAATAACAGAATTTTTTTGTATATCGTCTAAATACTTACCAATAATAGATTTTTTATATTTAAATTTATATTCTTTCTTTTTAATTTCATTAATAGTTTTTGCAATAAATTGCTCTTGTTCATACATTATAAAGTGAGTAATATTTTTTTTATCTTTGACAAAAAATAAAAATTTTTGATCCATTAAAATCTTTACATATTCTTTAAATTCTTCAATACTCATAAAAATTTTTTTATTTGCATTTTTATATACATGTTTTATTTCTTCTGGTTCTAAAAAAGTATTTTCATTATCTTTTAAATAAGATAAAAACTCATTTAAAATTATGTATTTTTTTCTAATTTTACTTTCTGGTTTTATACCTAAAGCTAAAGCCATTTTATCTACATCAGCAAAAACATATTCATCAACTGTATCTAAAATACAAAAAGGTTGCTCTTTTAAGTATTTTCAAAATTCTAGAAGTCTGTATTTTTTATCTAATTTAGAATATAAATTTTCTAATCCGTTTGAAAAAAAGAAAATCTCTATTTCTTGTTTTAAAGAATTGGCAGAAATTTTGTCAAAAATAATTTTTGCTTTTCTTTCGGGAATTAATTTAGGAATAGAATAAATGAGATTAGGATCATTTTTCAAAATAGATATGGATTTATCACCCCAAGTGTTATAAATACTTTGAGCCATTTTTTGACCTATTCCTGGAAAAAGTGAAGAAGAAAAGTATTTTACTATTTCTTTTTCGTTGGTTTCAATAATTAATTCACATTTTTTTAATTCTCAACTATTTTGATATTTTGGATGGTTTTTTTCTAAAGCAGTAATTAAATAAGATTTTTTTAATTCTAAATTAATTTTTGAAGTTAGACTAATTATTTGTTTTTCTTTAGTTTTTACTAAAAAAATAAAGAAATTTTTAGTATTGTTTTCAAAAATCTTTCTTTCTACTTTGACTTCAAATTCTTTCATATGGAAATTATAAACTACTATTAAAAAATATCAATTCAATTTTAACTAATAAGATATATTTTTAGTTTTTGTATTATAATTTTATTTATGTTAAATATTAAATTTATATTAAATAATAAAGAAGAAGTTATTAATAAACTTAAAACAAGAAATTTTGATATTTCTTTAGTAGAAGAAATTTTTAAACTTGGAGAAAAAAGAAGTGAAGTTATGTCAAAACTTCAATTTTTAGAGAGTCAAAGAAATGAAAAATCAGCAAAAATTGGTCAAATGGTAAGAAATAAAGAAAATACTGACCAAATCAAAAAGGAAGTAAGTGAACTTAAAATTCAAATTGATTCATTAAGTGAGCAAAGCAACGAAATTAACTCTAAAATTGAAAATATATTACTAAATATTCCTAATTTACCTTTAGATTCAGTTCCTGTAGGTTTAGATGAAAATGATAATGTAGTAGTTGAAGTTAAAGACAAAATTGGTAGAGGACTTGTAAAAGCATTAAAACCACACTATGAAATTGGTTTAGATTTAGACATTTTAGATTTTGCAAGAGCAGTTAAAATGTCTGGTTCTAGATTTGCTATTTTTAAAAATGAAGGAGCAAGATTAGTAAGAGCATTAGTTTCATTTATGTTAGATGAACACGTAAAAAATGGTTATACAGAAATGGTTACTCCTACAATGGTTTTAAGCAAAATGCTTTATGGAACAGGACAACTTCCAAAGTTTGCTGAAGATTTATATAAAATTGAAAATAATGATATGTGAATGATTCCTACAGCAGAAGTAACTTTAACCAATTATCATAATGATGAAATTTTAGATTTAAATGTTGCTAAAAAATACGTTGGTTATACAAAATGTTATAGATCTGAATCAGGAAGTGGTGGAAGAGATACTAAAGGATTAATTAGATCTCACGAATTTCACAAAGTAGAATTAGTTAAAATAGTTAATGATAAAGACAAAATGAATGAATTTCACCAAACTGTAAAAGATGCTGCTAATATTTTAGAAAAACTAGAAATTCCATATAGAACAGTAGCATTAAGCACAGGAGATTTAGGTTTTTCTTCTAAACAAACATTTGATTTAGAATTATGACTTCCTTCAGAACAAAGATTTAGAGAAGTTTCATCAATTTCATTCTTTGGTGATTTTCAAGCAAGAAGAGCATTAATTAGATATAAAAATGAAGATAATAAAACAGAGTATGCAAATACTATAAATGGTTCTGGTATAGCTATTGATAGAGTTTTTGCTGCTATTTTAGAGCAATATCAAAATGAAGATGGAACAATTGATATTCCAAAAGTTTTAGTTCCTTATATGAATGGTTTAACTAAAATTTCAAAGTAAAATCCACAAAACATTGTGATAACTAATTTTTTAAAAGAAAAATCTCCCATTTTAAATCGGAGATTTTATTTTTCTTTTTCCAGGGACATTGGTTGTCTTTTTTTTCCAACTGCTTTATTTTTTTTGATTTGATTTTTTAGTTTGTGATTCTGATTTCATAATTAAATTATAATGTTTTTATTAGCTAATATTTTTTTTATTTGAAGAAATAACTTTTAAAATTCCTTTTCTTTTAAATTCTAATGTGTCATTATAGTTGTATTTCTTTTTATATGAATTTAACCACATAAACAAAAAGTCACATTTTATATTGGGAATGGGGTAACATTTTATTTTTGTTTTAATAAAAAAAAATAAAAAAAATAAAAAAAAATAAAAAATAATATGGTAGAATTTATTTATTGAAAGAACGGTCGCTAATTGGCGGATCCCTTATTTATGTCCGTTTTTTAGGCTTGGTATGGGGAACAAAGAAAACTCACTTTTAAAGTGAGTTTTTAAATTAAATAATAGACTTATAAATTTCATGTACTTTTTTAAATTTATTTTTAACCATATCTTCATTAATTCTCTTTTTTTCTTCAATAATCAATAAATCAAAAATATATGGTAATGCTGGAAAAAAATTTTCATCTATCCTATATAGAAATTTTATTTCCTTACTAATAATCAACTTAAAATTCTTTTTTTCTTTTAATTTTCCTTGAATAATTTCATTTATTTCTAATATAAAAAAATATTGAATGTTTTTAGAGTGGGCTAAAAAATTTCTTAATTTAGAAATGAAACTTAATATACTTAAAAATTCATCCACTTCTTCTGTTATATTAATAAGTTCTCTAACTAATTCCTTCTTTTTTGTTCATCTAAAAATTTATTTTTTTTATTTAATATTTTTTCTAAGAGAAATTTTAAATTTCCTATAGTAAATTCTTCTATATTGATTCAAATATAATTAGATTTATTTAAAACTTTTTCCTTAAATTTATTAAAACTCTTAATATCTTCTTTAGAATTGTTAATAAAAGTTTTTTCTAAAAAAACAATTCATTCTTTTCCTGAAAATCCTGTATTCAACATCCATTTACCAATATTGTTTGCAAGAATAGTTTTTATTCTTCTTTCTATTTCTAACACAATGTTTAAGAAGAATTCAGAAAATTTTTTATTATTTTCATTATACTTTTTTAATTTATCATATGTAAATTATTTTTCATAAATATGTTCATTATTTATTTTATCCTTTTCATAAAAGAATTGAAAAAAGTTGAAAAATTTATTTTTTTCCTTTCACTTTCCTAATATATATTTTCAATCTAATAACTCATCTTTTTTGATTTTAGCAAAAACCATTTTAAAAGGAGTAAAGTAATTGATGTAATTATTATTTTTTAAATTTTTTAGTGTATCATGTCTTTCCTTAGGAAAAATTTTCATTTTTTTTGTATTTATTAATCTGTCTAACTGCTCTTCAAAAGTAAGGTATTTTTTCATCTATCTCTTTTTAAGTATATTTTCTATTTCATTTACCTTATTTAATCTTTCTCAAGGTAAATCTAAATCATTTCTTCCAAAGTGTCCAAATGAAGCAGTTTGTTGATAAATAGGTTGTTTAAGATTTAAATCATTAATAATTCCTGCTGGTGTTAAATTAAATGTTTTATCAATGATTTCTAAGATAAATTCATCACTATAATTAGATGTGTTGAAAGTATTAACATTAATGGAAATTGGTTTGCTTATACCGATGGCATAAGATAATTGAATTTCAATTTTTTTTGCTACTTTTGCGGCAACTAAATTTTTAGCCACTCATCTTGCTGCGTAGGCAGCACTTCTGTCTACTTTTGTATAATCTTTTCCACTAAAGGCTCCACCTCCATGTTTTGCAGCACCACCGTAGGTATCAACTATTATTTTTCTCCCTGTTAATCCAGCATCGCCAATAGGACCACCTATTGTAAATTTACCTGTAGGATTTATTAAGATTTTATAGTCATTATTTAAATTATACTTATTAGAAATAAATAGCATAATCTCTTCTTTTATAAAGGATTTAAAGGCATTTTCGTCATAATTAGCATCATGTTGAATTGACATAAGTATAGTATCAATTCTAATATTTTTTTCATCTGTATAGTCGATGGTTACTTGACTTTTCATATCTGATTTAGCTCATTTAAATTTATGACTCACTCTTAACTCTTCTGCTCTTTTAACTAATGCGTGAGCAAGGGTGATTGCTAAAGGCATAAATTCTGGTGTTTCATCAGTTGCATAACCAAACATAATTCCTTGATCACCTGCTCCTATTTCTCCGTTCTTTTGATCTACTCCTTGATTGATATCTGGACTTTGACTATTAACGTTAGAAACAATTGTAAAGTCACTTTCATTATATCCTAATTTCTTAACTGTATTTCAAGCTACTTTAACAACGTCTACATAAGTCTTAGTTGTTATTTCTCCTCCTATGATAATTAATCTATTAGAAGCCATAACTTCACATGCAACTCTTGCATCTGGATCTTTCTTTAGAATAGCATCTAATACTCCATCACTAATTTGATCACATATTTTATCTGGATGTCCTTTTCCTACACTTTCACTTGTAAATAATTTTTTATACATTTTTCTCCTTGTTATTTGTTTTTTTAAAAAATAAAATTCTCTAATTTACAAAAGAGAATTTTTGGAACATTAAAGATTTCTATACATGACAGATATTTAATATCCCGAGGGTTTCCACCTTGCATTGCAGGTTGGCTCACTTCAAAGTTCCCTTAAACTCAGTGACTCTTAATGTATTTTTTTACAC
The DNA here is from genome assembly GCF_054343395.1 of Mycoplasma sp. CB776. NCBI lineage: Bacteria > Bacillati > Mycoplasmatota > Mollicutes > Mycoplasmatales > Mycoplasmataceae > Mycoplasma > Mycoplasma sp. CB776. The sequence continues at coordinate 10,268 of NZ_JBTGVD010000023.1, read as the reverse complement.
TAAAATGATACAACATTTTTCCAAAAATAAAAAAAAATAATTTTTTTTGGCAAAAAGTTAAAAAAATGGTAAAATTTTAATGAAAAATAAACTTTTTGGCAAAATGAACCAATTTTTACCCCCCAAAAATTTAAGAAAAATAGGATTTTGCAAAAATTGAGTTATATTTTTCAAATATGCCTGTTTTTCCCATATATTTGGAAAAAATAGTTAATAAAAAGTAAACAAAATAGTAACATAATATTTCGTATAAAGTTTATTCTTTTTAACAAGAATCTTTCTTATTTTTGTTTTGAGTTTCCTCAAAATTAAAGAAATAAAAATTTCAATTAATAATTTTCTCTCTGATTTTAAAGAGAGATTTTTTTATTTTTATTAAATTAAAATATTTGAGTTGTAGTTATAAAAATTGAAGTTAATGTAAAATTGTTTTTAAATGATTTAGTCTAGTTTTTATTCTTTATACTTCTTCTTTTCTACATAGTTGTAAAATGGTGCTTGTAAGTCTTGTAATAAATTTCAATATATTATTTTTATTTGTATATAAATAATTTAATATTCTTTGGTATTAGGAATTTTTACTAAATAGCTTAATTTAATTTTTTTTGATTTGTTATTCAAACTTTAATTTTGTAGTTACCTATATTATTTATTAAGTTTTTTATTAATATAAAATAAGAATTTTGAAAATCATATAGGATTCAACTATTTTGAATTAAAAGAAAAAAAATGAGTTGATTTCAAAATTAAGTACTTCTAATTTTAATTACTAATATTATCTACTTATTTTGTTTTAATAAATTAAAAATTTTATTAATATATTTTGATTTATAATTAATCTTTCTGAAAATATTTATTTCTTAAATTTATTTTTTATTTATATTAAATAATTAAAAAATTTTGTATATTTACAAGAAAAATACAACTCTTTTTTTCTTTAAATTTAGTCTAAAAACAAAGAAAAATGGACTTTTTTACCAAAATCTTTGTTTTTTTTTTTTTTTTGTATAATGCTTTATGAAAGGAGGTTTTATGAATAATAAAAAATCAATTATTTCTAAATTATTTTATTTATTGAAAGGTTATACATATTTTGAAGAAAGTTGAGAAAATGTTTTAACATCAGGAAAATTAGATGAAGTTGATATGAGTGAAGAGTGAACTTGAAAATGACATTTAGAAGGTTATAAAAATAAGAAAACAAATAAAATTAATGAATTTTCTCTTTCCTATGAATATGATTATAAACAATATCAAACTATTTCAAATTTAGTTCATCCTATTACTGTAAAATCAGAATCTAAATCTGAACCAAAATATTTTTATAATTCCGATGTCAATACTTTAGAAGAAATTTATAAATTAGCAGGAAATGAATCTGTATTAGAGTGTTTTAAAAATCCAACATTAAAAGACAAATCTTTAGATGAGTGATTAAATTTTGATGCTAAATTTAAAAATTATACATTCAATCCATTTTCTTTAGAAAATATAATTTATGTTGCTTTTAATGAAAAAGAAGTAATGTTTAAAAAATATCTAATTAGAAAAATTGTTGAAAAAATTGCAATTGAATTCTTCAATAATGCAAAAGAAAATGTTAAAAGAAGCAAATCTTTAGAACAAGCTGAAATTTTGGATTTTAAAATTTATAAAACCAAGATAATAGAAAAATTAAAAGATTATTCTTTGGTTGAAATTTCAGAAAAAACAATTGAAACTTGTTGAAATGAAATTATTAAATTAAAAATAAAAGAATATGAAAAAGAAGCATATACAAATTCAGAAAAAGTATTAATATTTTCAAATTCATCAGCTTTTGAATTGGCACTTAAAAATCACAATCCTTACTATCAAGCAGGAGAATTTATACTTTTACAAGATGCTGATGAAGAGAATAGTAATCCAAATCCAAAATATGGAAGCATAAAAATTAGCGGGCAAGAAAAGAAAGTCCTTGCAGCACAAGGACAAGGTTTTCTTGAAGCAGGTACTATGGTTAATATTCAAAGAGAAAAGCATGGAATCTTTTATGTGACTAAAGTTAAAAAAATAAAAAATTAAGAAAGGATATTTAAAAAATGATATATATAATTATATCTGTTATTGTTGCAGTTATCGTAATAGGTGCTGGTGTTTGATTCTTTTTAAAGAAAAAGAAAGAAAAAGAAGCACAAAGAAAAAAAGCGGCTTTTGAAAGAAAAAAATCAGAATTAAAAACTAAAATAGAAACTCTAAAATCTCCTGATAAAGAAAATAATTTAGCAAAACTTAATTCTATGCAAGTTGAAAATAATACAATTAAGGATTTAGAGACTTTCAGTACAGAAATCGATAATTTAATAGCTAAAATGCTTTTAGAAGAAAAAGAAAGACAAGAAAGAGAAAGACAAAAAAGAAGAATCGATCTTGCTGAAAATGAGTTTACTGTTATTGAAAACAAAAATACAAAAATCATTACCCAATTTTTAAAAACTCCTGGAACATATTACTGAGAAGAAGATGAACAAATTAAAACTTCTTTATTTGAAAACGAAGGAGCAAGCAAAGCAACTTTTGGTTTAGACGAAACTCCAATGAGATTTGATATTAACAAATTGTTTACCAAAGATAACAAAAGATTAAATATTGAATTAGTATTAATGTGAAAGGTTTTAGAACCAGAATTATTTTATAGACAAAAAGAAGCTCATAAGAAAAAATTAGAAATTGGTGTTAAAAACTCTATTTCAGATTTTATAAGAAGCAAAAATTGAGAAGAATTATCAGGTATAAACAATCAACTAAAATCTAATTTATTAAAAGAAATTGAATCAATTGTATCTAATACAGGTTTAGAAATAGTTAATTTAAATAATGATATTAATTTAGACGAAGATGATGTTAAAGCATTAAAAGAAATTAACACAGCAGAAGAAAAAAGTAAAATTAAAAAACTTGAAACAGAAGATGAATATTACAGATTAAAAAGATTAGCAGAAGCAGAAAGAGACTATATTGAAATTATAAAATCTGCAAATATTTCAGAAGAAGTATTAGTTTGAAAAGCCATTGATAAATTATCCGATTTAATCAAATCAAAAAACACTAATACTCTAGTTGTTTCTCCAAATTTAAAAGAAACAGCATTGGAAATAGTTAAAGGCGAAACTAGCGTAAACAAAAAATAATGATAAATAAGAGAAAAGAGAATATAAGTTCCATACTATATCTAATCACAATTCTAACATCGATAATCATTAATTCGATTTTATCTTTTAGTGAAATAAATATTTCATTTCTTAAAGAAAATGAGCAGTTTTTTGTACTTATAATTTATATTGCGTTTTTAATATTTTTTCAATTCTATCTCATTTGGAATATTATAAGAAAAGGAACATTTTCAATATTGTGATGATTCTTGACTTTTTCTCTTGTCCCGATTACAAATGTTTTATTTAGTGTTTCTATTCTGTTTTTTAAAGGTGCTAATGAAATAGATTGGGCATACAAAGTAGGATCATGATGTTATGGAATTGCTTTTTCGATATCAACATTATTATTTATTTTAGTTTTAGTTATATTTATAAGGAGACAAAAAAAAATAAATGTTTAAAAAAAATAAACAAAAAAAAGTTAGAACTTGAGAAGATGATTTGTGAGAGTTTCAAAAAAGTATATTTTTTTTTAAAATTATAGTTATTATATGTTTGCTTTTATTATTTTTTAAATTATTGTATATTTGAACAAGTTGGTTCTATATTATGAAAGATCAATTATCAACTACATTATGAGTGGTTATGTTTTTAGTGTCACTGTGGTATATTTTTTTTAGTTATAAAACTTTAAAAAAACCTTTTTATATTTTTAGAACTATAACTCATATAGCATTTTCATCTTTTTCTCTCATTGTACTTCTTTTATATATTTATTCTTATGACGGAATTTATAGTGATAACCTAGCAATCTCTTATGCACGTATAATTTTAAATCTTTGAGGTGAATGAGCGTTTTGAATTTTAGCAATTTTAATACTTTTTCCTATTTCTCTAATTAGTTATTTAAAACTTAAAAAGATTAAAAAAGATCATCCTGAGTGAAAAAACTTAGGTAAAAGAAAAATTTCAGAAAAAACAGCAAATGGGATTGAAATAATAACTTTGGATGGGGTAAAATATTATAAACCAGAAGAGTTTGATGAAGTATGAAAAGAATATAAAATTTTACCTAGTGACATCCAAGATTTAACAAAGGAAAGATTAATAAAAGTGCAAGAATTACTAACTAACAAAGAAACTATAATTGACGGAAATAAATTTAAAATTTTTGATATGAAAAATTCAGTAATTCCAACTGAAGCTTTCGATAGAATAAGAAATAGAATTCATTATAAATTAATGGACACAAAGAAAAATATTGAAGATTATAAAGAAAAAAATCCAAGCATTAATCAAGAATGAATGAGAGAAATTTTAATAGAACTACTTAAATGTATCGATCTTAGCGAATAACAAAATAATTTTAATTATAAAATTAACAAGAATATATTTAAACAGAGCATAAAATTAGTGTCTTAAATTTATGCTCTGTTTAATTTGTATTTGTAGTTGTAATTTTAAAATCATTATTTACTTGGGCGTTTGATTATATAATTACATTTGCTACTAATACAATATTATTATTATTTAAGAGTTTTTCAATTATAGTAGAATCAATAGCATATAATCCCCGTAAAGATACAGTTTATGAAAATATTGAACAATGATGAATTAACTGAAAAAATTTAGTATTTAATGTTGGTTATCTTACAGTGTTTATTTTATTTCAATTAATATTTATATTATTAAAAGATTCAGCAATTCAATTTCTATTTAGACAAAACTTTGCTTCTTCTATTAATAATTTATTTGTATTTGTAATTGGAATAGTATTTTTTGGAATTTCAATTGAAGTATATAATAAATTTGGTAATGACTTAGCTGCTAGATGAGATGTAGAATTTTATGCTGAATTACCTCAACCATTTGAAAAAATTAAAGAAGCTATTGGTGGTGCTGTTAAACTTGCTGCCAAAGTCGGTGGTGTTGGAGCATTTCTTGGTAAAAACGCAAAAGGTAAATTTTTAGGAACCGGGGTTGGACAGAAATATTTAAATAAAAAAGCAAAAGTTGTAGGAAAATATTCAGAAAAAATAAGAAATAGTGCTTTTGGTCAGTCTAAAATCGGTAAAAAACTATTATCTAATGAGAAATTAACTAACTGGGAAACTGCTATTAAAAAGAAACAAGTTCGTCAAGGTAAAGGTGAGTATGTTACTACTAAAAAATATTCAAAAGATAGAAAAGACACAACACAAAAAATATTTCAACAGGCATCACAAAAATTCTCTAGTGATAACATTAAAGCAAAAGTTAGAGAAAAGTATAATGATTTTCAAAATACTAACAAAGGTATCTATGATAGATTTAAAGAGCAGTTTGATAAAGGGATAGTTACTAAAAATACAGATGAAAAATTATTAACAAATAACCAATTACAATTAAATAATCTAAAAACAGATAATAAACCATTAATTGATAAACTAAATGCCTTACCTGCTAAATTTACAGAAACAACAAAAGAGGGTAATAATACACCAATTAATACCATTCAAAAAGAAACAATCATTAAAGAATCTAAAACCGATATTAAAGAAATTAAATCTGAAAAAATTAAAGAAACCGTTACAAATAACAAAGAAAGTATTAAAGAAACTGTTAATAAAGAACATATCAGTAATAATAATGTAATCAACACTATTACAAACAACAATAACACAGATAATAATACTATTACAAACGACATTAATAAAGCAACCAATTCAACACCTAACGATAATGTATCAGATACTAATAAAGTAGAAAAAATTAATGATAATATTGATAAAGTAAATACTGAAAAAGATAATAATAACATTAATAACAATACTGATAATACAATCAAATCAGAACCTAATAAAGTTGAAGAAAAACCACAAGATGTAGCAAAAGGAACTAAACAAGAAGAAAAAATTGAAGATAATAATAAAAATACTGAACTAAATGAAAATGAAACCAAAAAAGTTAAAGACGAAATAAAAACCAAAGATGTTAATAAAAACGTTAAAAATAATATAAATATTACTGAAAAAACAGATAAATCTAACGACGATAAATTTGGAACATTAATTATTAACTTTGAAAACATATCTAAAACAAGACAACAAAATAAACCAGAAGAAAATAAATTAGAACAAAATAAACCAGAAGATAATAATATAGAGAACAATAAACCAGATTGAATAATTGATTTAGATAATACAACAAAAGATAATAATATAGAGAACAATAAACCAGATTGAATAATTGATTTAGACAATACAACAAAAGATAATAATATAAACACTATAAACAATATTGAAAAAAATAATATTTCAGAAGACGTTACTGTTAAAAATAAAGATGTGCAAGATAAATTAAATAACAGCGACAATATAAATAATAAAAATGCTAAAATAGATAAAACTACTAAAACTAAAAAACAATTAAAAAAATCTAATACTATTAAAAACGATAAAAAACCGGTAGAAAAAGTTAAGGATACTAAACCAACAACCAAAAAACAAAAAACCAAACAGAATAAAAATGATAAAATAGATAACAATAACACTGAAAAACAAAAACCAAACTACGACTTAGGGATAAATTATTTAAATAACTCATTAAGTAAAGAAAAAACAAAACAATCATTAGAAATAAATAAAAAAACCAAAAATAATTATGATTTAAAACAATGAGTAAGAGATAATTTTAAAGATAAAAAAAAATAACTACTAATTCATAAGTCTAAAAAATAAAAAAAATCGTAAAAATAAATAACAAAAGGAGAAACAATGCATTTAGAATGAAGAATAAATGGTGACGAAAATAATTGTGAAGATATGGATTCTGGGGTTTATCACAAAATAATTGAATGATTACAAGAAAAAAAAGTATTACCACAAAATTGAGAAGACTTTAATCAACAACATATGGATAATATATTAATTTTATTTAAAGACTATACTAGTAATCCAAGAACTGATGAAAGAGTTATTAAACCAGTTAAAGATGAAGAACATACAGTTGCCTTATACGTTTCAAAGCGTGCAAAAACAGATTTAGAACTAATAGATAAAACCATATTTAATATATGAAATTGGATAGATACTGAATTAATCGAAAATACAATAGATAATATAACAGATGAAACAATATTAAATAGATTAAAACCATTTGGACAGCAAGTAAGAAAAGAATACAACTATTGATTTAAACTTCGTCACGGTAGAGAATTACCAGAATTATAGATACAAAAATTACCAAATTTATAGATACCTTTAATCGGGTATTTTTTTTATTACTTTGATTATGTGAGAATAATAAGATACTACCACTAAAACTACCACTAAAACTACCACTAAAACCTATTGTCTTACAATCTTAAAATATTATGAATTGTTGAAAAAAATTAAAACTCACATAAACATAGTTATTTTAAACAGAAATTATTATCTGGTATATTTACACTCCCAAAGCAAAACCGTTTAAAATACGCAAAATATAAGCGTTACAGGGGGTGTTTTATATTAATAGTTATCTTAGAATTTGCAACATTATTATTTTTAGATATTTTTACCACTAAATTACAACAGATATATAGTATAAATCACAGCACCACAATCGATACTAAAACCTATCTGTGCGTTTATTGTAACTAATTATTAAATTTGTTGCATTAGAATTATTAAAAAACTGAAACATAATTATAGAATTTACACCATTTAACATCATATTTTTGTTGCTTTTAGGTAATTAATAAATTAGGCAACCTGGTAATATTACTCTATGGTGTGTTTTTTATACTAATTTTTCAGTTAAACCAATATAACAAAATACTCGCAACTAAATATTTTCTCTAAATTAATACTGTAATAATACCTAAAATATGTGTGTTTAAGTTAATTTGTATATTTCACACATTTTTATACTAATATATTATTTTTCGCACAAATTTTATCTATTTATGATATTAGTGGTGTATTTGTAATAAATTATTACATTTGCTGTTGTAAAAAATAAAAAAACACCATCGAAATAGTGTCTAATTATGTTCTATTCAAAACGTGTGGTCCTTTATAATATTGTTATACCACAACAAATAAAAAAATTAAATTAAAACCCAAATTTGTTAATGATATAATTATAATTATAAGGAGATATATGAAAAAACTTACTGAAAATGAGTATTATTTAGAATTAATGAACTCAATAGATATCAATTTTAAAACTCTTGATATGGTTCTTGATGAATTTAATATATTATTAATATGAGATTTATTAAAAGTAATTTCTAAAAAAGCATATAATAAATATTTTTACTTAAAAGGTGATAAGAAGTATTAGGTATTCACTATACACAACCAATGGAAGAAACCAAATCACTATTATTAAATATTTTAAACGAATTACCATATGAAGTAAATTATAAATTAGATGTAATAAGTGATATTATCCAATTAAAAATAACAATAAACAACTTTTACTTAATAATTAAATTTAACAATTATGAAAAAACCAAACACGTAAAATTATTAAGTCATACTAACGAACAAGGTGAAACATTAAAACTTTTTACAATTTCGGTTGAAGAATTGGTATATAATAGATTAATTAAAATTTTATTAAAAGATGAAATATATAAAAACATTTATGAATTCTTTAAGTTGATAGATAATAATAAATTAAACTACATTTATATAAACAAACATTTTGATATTAAAAAATTATATATTTTAAAAAATGACTTAATCAAACACATTAAAGACGAAAAGTTTATTAAAGAATTTTATGATTATTATTTTAATTTAACTAACTTTCACTATCCCTATACTGATATAACCGTAAAACTTTTAATTGAAATTGAAAAAATATTAAGAAAATTTAAATACAAGGAAGTTTATTAATGGAATATAAAAACTATTTACAATCATTAAAAGATAAAATTCGTAATAAAAGTTATAAACATCCTAGAAATAAACTGATTAACTATTATTTATTATTAGAAATTTTAGAAATTATACAGAACTCTTGTTATAAAAATATTTTTACGGGTAAATTTGTATTTTATGGTAGAATATATTTATTGAAAGAACTGTCGCTAATTAGCGGATTCCTTATTAATATTGCTTTTTAGATATGGTATGGGAAACAAAGGAGACTCACTGGTAGTGGGTTTTTTAAATCCTTATAATACATAATAATAGCAAATATAAAAATCTCTGATGACTAATAAACTAAAACCTACCGTGTAACTCTAACACTATGCATCAATCTAAAATAGTGTCTGTAACGCCTAGAAATTCGATATAATCAACGATAATGTAGTGGCTGGTGTAAATTACTCCTAAGAATTCCCGTTTAAAATAACACTGTTTTTGTGCATCTTTAAAATTAATAAAAAAATAGATGCCAGCATCTAAAATATATCTCAATTATACAAACTATTTAAAATATATCACTGTTATTCCAACTATTTAAAATATATCACTATTATCCAAATTATTTAAAATATATCACTATCTTCATTGAAATAACTTAATTTTTGGTTTTCTATCTCTTTTGGACTTACTGCGTTATTTTCTACTAATCTATTTATTCTTTTATCTTCCACTAACCTATTTAAATTTTTATCTTCTAATAAATCATCTATTTTATCTAACGAAACCTCATTGTTTTTACTTTCAATTTTTTTAGTTCCTTGATTATTAATTAATTTATTTTGATTAGAACCTTGGGATAAATAGTTTTGACTCATATCAATATTAATTATTTTTGAACTGTTATCACTATTATCGGTGTTATTAATTGTTGTGGTGTAAGTTTGAGTTAAATAATTAGAAATAATAGGTGCGTATTGTGAATATAAGTTATTATATAGCGAATTTTCTTTTCTTCTAATTAACGTTCAATCTCATAAATAATATAAAGTTATCATTACTACTTGAAACATTCAAAATCATATAGATAAATTTAACTTGCTAAATCGACTAACTATTATAATCCCGTAAAATACAATCATAATAAATAATAAATGTTGGATTTAAATAAGGCAAAATAGGTTAATATTTAATTTTCAACTATAAAACACAGGAAAATAAAGAATTTAGTAAAAAAACAAAAATTTCTCAATAGCAAATATTTAAATTAAAATATTTATAAGGAGAAATTTTT
>NZ_JBTGVD010000022.1:0-20547 GCF_054343395.1 Mycoplasma sp. CB776 | reverse complement strand
ATTGAGAAATTTTTACACAAAATTTATTACACTTCCTTAGCAGGTGGAGTTATTTTTGCAATAGTTTTATTCGTTATTAGTGGAATACTTTCAATTTTAGTTTTTGTTTTAAAAATAATTACCGCTGTAAAGCTTTCTCATTTCAAAACACATAAATTAAGAACTGCACAAATATTTTTTATCTTATCTATCTTCTTTGGAATTATTTTTACAACAGTTGGTTTTGTTTATGTAAATAATTACAATGAACCAGTATTAGAAGATTAGTTTTCAAAATCGTAAATTAACTTGTTTATTTTAAATATGAACAAGTTTTTTAATTAAATGTTTTAAAATACAGGAATTTACTGTGTTTTAGAAAAAGGAGAAAAATGCATATTGAATATAAAAAAATTAAAACTCAATGTTTTTCAGTTGTTATATTGGATGTTATAAATGCTTTTCTGTTAATTGATTTAGCTGTTATTTATTGGATATTACACAACTCAAAATGAGCTGTAGAAATATTTTGACTTATTTATCTACTCTTAATAGGTCCTGCAACTACATTACCATTACTTTACTATAAAATTAAAGCAATAATATTGTTTTTTCCTTATAAAGAAAAAGAATTAATGATATCAAAATTATTTTTCTTAATATCTATCTTCTTAGGATTGATATTTTCTAGTATTGCTGTTCATTATTTTAGAAAATCCAAAGAAATTAAATTAGAATACGGAATTGAAATTATGTAAAGAAAAATATAAAATAAATATAAAAAGAAACTCAATTTCCTGTATTTTTGTCCTATAAAACTAAAATTTATATAAAAGTTGTTTGCTATATCAACTTTTTTTTTTTTTTGCAAAAAGTAATAAAATTGAAGTAAAAAGAAAGGAGTTAAATGAATCAAATCAAACAAATAAAGCAATTAGGAAAGAATACTTTAATTATAGATATAATTGGTTTTTCTTTAATTTTTATAGCAATTATTCTAAATCTTTTGCTTTCTAATATTTTGGAAACAAGTTATTGACAACCATATAGAGAAATAAACTATCCGTCTTATTTAAAGACAAAGAATTTAATTATATTTACATTATTTATAATAGATACAATAATTTTTCTCATATCTATTATTTTTAAAATAATGATCATTTCAGAAATATCAAATTTAGGCAGTGAAAAATTAGCAGATGCAAAATTGTATTATGTATTATCAGTCTTCTTTGGAGTAATATTAACTTTAATAGCTTACAACAAGCTTGACAATTTTCAATACCAGGAAGAACAAAAAACAGAAGAAAAAATAAATTTGGAAACTTTTGAAGCATATGGTAAAAGTTTAGAACTTTCTAATATAAAAAGAATAAATAAATTCATTTTAAATTTTGAAATAGTTAATGCAATTTTAATCTTTATTGCAACTTTGATTGTTGTTATCTCTGTTGCTAATACTATTTTAAACGCAAGTAATGATAATCATAATTATTATAATCCATACGGATACAACTCATTTGAAACACATAAATTGGATTTAACAAAATTAGCAGGCGGAGTTATTTTTGCTATAGTATTGTTTGCTATTAGTGGAGCGTTTTCAATTATAATATTTGTTTTTAAAATAATTATTTGTGTAAAGCTTTCCCATTTCCAAGAACATAAATTAAAAACAGCACAATTATTTTATATATTATCTTTCTTCTTTGGAATTATTTTTACAATTATTGGATTTGTGCATATAAAAAATTATTATAAAGTAAATAACCAAAAAGAAACTTTAGCTTAAAAAAATTAACTTGTTTGTATTTAATATAAACAAGTTTTTTGTTTCTTTTTTTAAAAAAATAAGAAGTATTTTTTGAAAAAAAGCTCACAATTCCTGTATTTTTGCCTTAAAAACACAAAATTTTGCAAAAAGTTGTTTGCTATATCAACTTTTTTTTTTTTTTTTTGGGAAAAGTAATAAAATTAAAACAATAAGAAAGGAACAAAATGAGTGAAATCAAGGAAATAAAACAATTTGGAAAGACAACTTTAATTATGGATATAATTAGTTTTGTTTTAGTTTGAATAACAACAGGTATTCTCATAAATTTTCAAATAAACTACATTTTTGAAGCTCTTGTTAACAAAAATGAAGAATTATTTGAAAATAGTTTAGACATAATAAAAGTGAGTTTTTTAAGTTTATTTACACTAATAAGTTTAATTGTAGGTTTAGTTGCTTTGGTTTTCAAAATAATGATAAGTAGAAGGATACCAAGTTTATATAGTAAAAAATTAGCAGATGCTAAGTTGTATTATGTACTATCAATCTTCTTTGGAATAATATTTACTTTTATGGGGTATAAAAAACTTGAATCTTTTGAATATCCACACGAAATCGCACAAGAAGAAAAAATAAATATTCAAAAAATAAAGAAAGATTGTCAATGTATAAAATGTATAAAAGGTTATGAATATGGTTTTGAACTTTTTAAATTACAAAACGCAACCAGACTAACTTTAATATTTGAAATAATGTCTATTGTTGTTATTCAAATTATATCTATTACTATAGTTTTAATTATTAACAGTATTGTTTCTGATGCTAATAAAAATTCTTTATCTTATGATCCAACTTACTATTCATCTTTTGAACTGACTGCACAAAAAGCAAGAGCAGGTTTTGTTTTTGTGATAATATTATTCATTGTTTATATAGGACTTTGTATAACAACTTTTGTTTTCAAAATAATTTCTGCAACTAAACTTTCTAACTTTAAAGCAAGTCATCTAAAAACATCAAGAATATTTTTCATTATATCCATCTTTTTTGGACTCGTATTTACAGCATTAGCTTATAGATATGTGAAAAAACACAAAAAAGAATGATCAAAGACTAGTAACTATTAAATCATAAAAAACTTGTTTGTGTTTAGTATAAACAAGTTTTTTAAATCTAAATTAATATTAATTCACTAATATTTACTTTTTTATTAAATAAAAACAGTAAAATATAAATATAGGAGGAACTTATGAAAAACAATCTAGAAAAATTAAAAAATTTTAGCAAAACTGCTCTTATATTAGAAATTGTAACTTTTGCCTTATTTGTAATAAGTGTTATTATTCTTATAGCCGGTGGTGTTTTGGCTGTAAGTGCTTTTGGTTATTATTCACCATCTGAAGCGCGTCCAGACCAATCAGCAAGTATTGCTAGTTTTGGTGCTGCATTCATTTTAGCAATTTTGCTTATAGTAGTAGCATCTGGTACTGGACTTGCAGCCTTAGTTTTCAAAATTATTATTTGTGTTGAATTATCTAATTTTGAAATGAACAAAGTTCAAACAATTCTAATATTCTTTATACTATCAATATTCTTTGGACTATTGTTTACAATCTTAGGTTTTGTTTATGTCAAAAAACTTGAAGAGTAAACCATTATTATTAAAATAAAAAAAACTAGTTATTTATTTTTTATTAGAAAAGAGTAAAATTTAAATATACAAATTATAAAAGAAAGGATTTAAATGAATCGAATTCAAAAAGTAAAAAGAATAAGTAGAAATACTTTAATCATTGATGCTGTTGCTTGATTTTTCATTGCAGCGGGTATCATTCAAATATTTTCAGGTACTTCAGTATATGACTTATTTGACATTTCTACAATAGGAACTGTAAATAAAATAAATAGAATTTTTGCTTCACTTCTATTTGTAATATCTACACTTATTGGAAATGCTGTCTTTATTTTTAAACTCATATTATGTGTAGAACTGTCTACTTTAAAATCTAAAAAATTAGAGAATGCTAAATTGTTTGCTATTTTATCTATATTTTTTGGTCTATTATTTACTTTTCTAACATTTAACAATATTGACAAACATGAAGAAGGAATAGAAGAACAAAAAGAAGAAGATATACAAGTAAATCAAGGAACTAATCAAATCATTACAAAAATCAAAAAAATGAGTAGAACTATTTTAATTTTAGATTTTATTTCTTTTGGTTTTTTAGTGTTTTCTAGTTTTAGTGTAGGAATGCTTATGATAGCTTCTTCTTTACATAACAGTATAGGAATAGTGATATCATTCATCTTGGTAGCTCTTCTCTATTTAACTTTTGTTGTTATTAGCATAACTTCATTTGTATTTAAATTAATAATATCAATAAGATTATCTAAATTTAAATATGAGAAATTCCAAACAGCAAAACTTTACTTTATTTTATCAATATTTTTCTCATTTATTTTCACCATTTTTGGATTTAAACGTGTTAAAGAATTAAAAGTAAATGTTATTGAAGAAAACAAAGAAAATCAGTAAATTTAAATTCCATAATTAATGGAGTTTTTTTATTTTTTTGTTTCCCAGTTTTAAGGGTGAAAAAACCGTTTATGCCTGTTTTATGCGACAAAACGGTTTTTTCATACTTAAATTAATTACATTTTTCTTGCTAAATTTCTAATTTCTTTTTTTATAAATTACTAATCAAAATGTCCCTATTCAATAATAAAAAAATGATGTTTTAATTAAATCATCAGATTAAAGCATCAAAAATTTTAACTTCTATATATTCTTTTTTGCCTTTGTTTTCTTCTAAAATATAAAAACCAAGATGAACATATTTAAAAATACTTTTTCTTAATTTTTGTTTTTTATTTTCTTGTAATTCCATTAAATCTCATAAAAATTCTGCTTTTTTATTATTATTTGTATTCTTTCTTTTTGAAAAAAAGCATTAATATTTTCAAAATGCATTACTGAATTTCTTAATCTTTTTAATATTGGAAAGAAAAAGTTGTTAAGGTTATATAAAAATGTTTTTAATTCTTTTTCATTGCTTATTTTGTCTACTTTATCTTTATCAAAAATTTCAAATAAAAATTCTTTTTTAATATTAAAAGTTATTTCTTCATCTTTTGATGATAAAATAGTTTTTATAATTTCAGTAATAGTTCCTAAAGTTAAAACATTAATAGCAAATCAAATATTGGCATTAAACGTCTCATTTTTTATCTCAAAAGAATTAAATTTTTTAAATTTTCATTGTTCAAAAGAAATTTCAGTTTCTTTATCTGATATTTTATAAAGTCATTCTATCCAATTTGTATTATTTTTAACCTTTTTACCTATAAAATAAGATACTTTTGTTTTTAATTCAAGTTCTATATCTCTAATTTTATTATATAAAAAAGTATACAATTTTTTCTCTTTTGCTCTATATTTAACCAAATAAGAGAAATTAATTTTTTTTGGATAAAGATGTTTAACTTTATTTCTTATTGTTTTTTTAATAAATTGTAATAAAAAATTAACATTTAATTCTTTTTTGTTGGTTATATTTAATTCATTCTTACTATTAAAATCTGTCAACCATTCTTTATTAAAAGAGAAAACGTTTGTATAATTTTCTTTTTTTAAAATTTCTATTGCTTTATTTTCTTCAATGTCAATTATTATATTTTTTTATTTTTTTAACTTTTTCAATTGGTCTTTATAACTAAGAAATTTTTTACTCATAATAATATTTTATAATTTTTACAAAAATTTTTTAAATATTTTGGGAGATTGTGTTATAATAAATTTAATATAGGAAAACCGGCTTGTGCATACAAGATAATTAAACACTATTAGATAGTGTTTTTTTATTACTTTTATAATACTTATTTGCAATAATAAGTCAAACACAACAAAAGTATTAACGTTAATAAATACTTAATAGATATGCTAAAGGAAAATAGAAAGATAATTTTTCACCTATAACAATTATTAAAAGATTTTTTTATAAAATAGTTGTTCATAATTTATCAAAAAATAAAACTCTTTTTCTTTCCCAGTTTAAATAGTGAAAAAACCGTTTATGCCCATTTTATACGGTAAAACGTTTTTTGAATACTCCAATTAATTACATTTTACTTACTAAATTTTTACATTATTTTTTTATAAATTATCAATCAAAATGTCCCTCTTCTATAATAAAAAAATGATGTTGTAAGTAAAATGATTAAATTTATACAATTGATAATTTATGATATCATTCAATTAACATATAATTATAAAAAGTGACATTTTATATTGGTAATTGGGGTGACAAATTATTTCTGTTTTAATAAAAATACTTAATAAAAGTTTGTAAAAAAAAGAAATTAGAATATAATTTTTATTATGGAACATAAGAGCGCCGCTAAAAAGAAATCTTACTTAAAATTTATAATTGAAAGTTACATTGAAACAGGGGAACCAATCGGTTCAGAATCACTAAAAGAAAAATATAAAATTAATGCTTCTTCTTCTTCAATAAGAAGCATAATGGCTGAACTTGAAAAAGATGCTTTTCTTGAAAAATCTCATGTTTCCAGTGGGAGAATTCCTACTTTAAAAGCATATGAATATTATGCTAAAAATTTAACTTCACAAACCGATGCAGATCTAGAGCAAAAACTAAACGATATTTTTGCTAAAAGAAGAATATCTATTGACAAAACACTTGAAGAAGCAGCAAAATTAATATCAGAATTTGTCGGTATTACCGTTATAACATCAGAACCCTTAGGATCTGAAAGATTAAGATCTATTCAATTCACTGCAATTGATAACTTTATGGGAGTTATTGTATTAGTAACTTCAACAGGAAAAGTAGAAAACAAAATAGTTTCTTTTTCAAATGAAGTAGAAAAAGAAGACATAAAAATAGCTATAAGGATTTTCAAAGAAAGATTAATTAATGTGGCGTTAAATGAAATCCAAAAAATTGTAGAAATTTTAGTTCCAATATTGGCTAAAGAAATAAAAAACTTAGATAATGTTTTAAAAACCTTTATGCAAAATATTTTTAATTTTAAAAATGAATTTGAATCAAAAATTTATAATAAAAATAATTTAATTTTATCTAGAGATATATCGAGAGAAAAATTAAGTGAAATTTTAGATTTAATAGAAAAAAAATCAATTTGAGAAACTATTGAAAATAAATTGGATGAAGAAAAAAACATAAAAATTCAAATTGAATCACAAGAAGCTGTTTTTATTTCTAAAAAACTTGAAAACGAGAATATAAATAAAGAAATTAGTGTTGTAGCTCCAACTACAAGATTAGATTATTCTAAAGTTTTAGCAGCACTTAATCTATTGGAAAAATTTCTCAAAAAAGAAATATAACTTTATATTACTTTAAGGAGAGAAATGGAAAAAGATATTAAAAAACAACAAGAAAAAGTTGAATCAAAAGACAATAATACTGAAAACGTTAAACACAAAAGAACAAAAAGAAATTTTAGATATAAAAGAAATTACAATAATAAAAAAGATGACTCTGTTTCTGTACAAGAAAAAACCAAAATTAAAACCTCTCTTTTAGAATTAGAAATTGCTAAACTCAAACTAGAATTAGATAAAAATAACGAAGAATTAAAACAAAAAGCAATTGAACTTCAACAAAAAGCAAAAGAAGAAATTCAAAAACATAAAGATGAAACATCTTCTAAATATGAACTAGAACTAACTAATATAAAAAAATATGGAATTCAAAAATTCTTTGAATCATTCTTAATTCCATTAAAAAACTTTGAATTAGCAATTAAAGCAGGAGAAAAACAAGATAACTCTGCAGTTCAAAACTATGTTAAAGGTTTTTCAATGTTATTAAAACAAATTGAATTAATTTTTGCAGATTTTGGTATTACAAAAATTGAACCTTCTGTTGGTGAAAGTTATAATCCAGAAATCCACGAAGTTTTTGAACTTGAAAGTAACCAACAACTAAAAGATAAAATTATTAGTGTTAAAAGCAATGGTTATAAACTTTATGATAGAGTAATCAAACCTGCTTCAGTAGTAGTAGGTAAATAGAATGAATACAAAAGAACAAATTATTCAATCTTTAAAAGACGTTTTAAATGATTTAAAAATTGAAAAAAATATTATATTAACTGAATCCAAGGGATTTGGTGATTATTCAACAAACTTAGCAATGACTCTTAAATCAGATCTAAATAAAAATCCTTTAGAGATTGCTGATTTAATTGTTTCCAAAATAAACAAAGAAAAATATTCTATTTCTAAAATAGAAGTAGCAAAACCTGGATTTATTAATTTTTTCGTAAAAAATAATATTTATGTAGAAGAAGTAAATAATATTTTAAAATTAAATCAAAATTACGGAAAACAAAAAGAAAATCAATTTATTAACTTAGAATTTGTTTCTGTAAATCCTACTGGTTTTTTACACCTTGGGCACGCAAGGGGGGCTGCAATTGGTGCAACATTAGCTAATATTTTAGAATTTGCTGGTAACAAAGTTATAAAAGAATATTATATTAATGATGCTGGAAATCAAATTGATCTACTTGCTGAATCTGTTTTTGCAAGATACTTACAGCACTTTGGTAAAAAAGTAGAATTTAAAGAAGATTATTATAAAGGTAGTGATATAAAATGAGCTGCTCACGTAATCATAAAACACTATAAAGATAAATACGTAAATAGTTCTATTAATGATTTAGAAACTAGAGATTTTTTTAAGAGAGCATCACCTTCCATAATGCTCGGTCAAATTAAAAGGGATTTAAGTCTTTTTGGAATTAAGTTTGACAACTTTTTTAGTGAAAAAACTCTTTATAAAGATGGCAAAATCAAACTTGCTTTAGAGAAATTAAAAAACACTTATAAACATGATGGAGCGCTTTG
Source organism: Mycoplasma sp. CB776 (assembly GCF_054343395.1). Taxonomy (NCBI): domain Bacteria; kingdom Bacillati; phylum Mycoplasmatota; class Mollicutes; order Mycoplasmatales; family Mycoplasmataceae; genus Mycoplasma; species Mycoplasma sp. CB776. The sequence continues at coordinate 11,893 of NZ_JBTGVD010000022.1, read as the reverse complement.
ATTAAAAACTACAAAATACGGAGATGATAAAGACAGAGTTCTTATCAAAAAAGACGGTTCTTTTACCTACTTTTTACCAGATATCGCGTATCATAATGATAAATTAACAAGAAATGATGGAGTTACCAAATTAATTAATATTTGAGGTGCTGATCATATTGGTTATATAAAAAGAATGGAAATTGCAATCGATCAATTAGGATTTGATTCTCAAAAACAGTTAAAAGTTTTAACTTGTCAAATTGTTAGATTAATGAAAAATGGACAAGAATTAAAAATGTCCAAAAGAAAAGGAATTACCTTTACAGCAAGAGAATTGATTGAATTGGTTGGTAAAGATGCAGTAAGATTCTTTATGATTGATAGAACAGAAAATTCAGGATTAGACTTTGATGTTGAACTTGCATTAGAAAGTAGTCAAAAAAACCCTGTATTTATGATTCAATATGCCTATGCTAGAGCAAATCAATTAATTAGTAAAGCAAATAATAAAGAAGTATTAGCTTCAAGCTTTAATAATGAAAATGAAATTAAATTAGTTAATACTTTAAAAGATTTTCCAGATTTAATTAAAAAAATTAGCAGTAACTACAAAATTCACTTACTGCCCGAATATTTAATTAAATTAGCTAAAGACTTTAACTCTTTTTATTCAAATTCTAAAATTTTAAATTCTGATAATGAAGAGAGTTTATTAGCACTTTCTAAAGCTGTTAAGATTGTTCTAGAAACTGGACTAAAACTTATTGGTGTTTCTACCCCAGAAAGAATGTAATGGAAACTTTAAATAAACAAATATTTGAAGAAAAACGTTTAGATATTCTTAAATCCAAAAAACTACCAAATCTATTTAAAGATAGCTATGTTATTTTTGATTTAGAAGGTTGTGATGATGTTGGCACTCTACTTGAAATTGGTGCTATCAAAGTTAAAAACAACAAAATTATTGATACATTTTCCAAAATAATTAAACAACCACCTGATTTTGTAAATAACTTTATAAGTTGATACAATAATATTTCTAACCAAGAAATAAAGGAAAAAGGTGAAGATGCAATAAAGGTTTTAAACGAATTTAAAATTTTTATTGAGAATTTAAATCTTTATGCTTTTAATGGAATGCATTATGATTTCCGTACAATAAAAAAATCTTATAAATCTCGTGAATTAGAAAAATTTCCTAACAAAATGATAGATATTGGTTTTTACTTTCAATCATTTAATAAAGTTTTCTTTAATACAGATTCTTATTCTTTAAATTTTCTGTCAAATTTATTTTCAGTAGATAATCAAGGCATTCACAGAGCACTCAAAGATTGCATAATAACTTTTGAAGTTTATAATAAAACTCTAGTGTTTGAAGAGTTGATTAATGCAAAAGAAAGACTTGAAAATGCCATTGTAAACAATAGAGAAGATAAAGAATTAAAAGAATGAAAAAGAAAATATTTTTTAAATAAATGTATATTTGACTATAAACAATGTATAATTTGTGGTAAGAAATTAATACAAAAATACATCGGTTGAGGTTGTATTGACTATGTTTGAGATTATAAATTAAAGAAAAGTGTAGGAAAATGTAATTTTTTTATAAAAAATGCAAAATGAGAAAAAATAAAAAATAAGGAGCAAGAAATGGACACAATGATCAGTTTATCAGTAGAAGTTATATCAACAAAAAGCTATATGCAATTTGAAGATATCTTTACTTTTGTAAAAAATAAACTTCAAAAAAAATGATTTGAAAAAGGTGAATTTACACACGAAGAAAAAGAATTAGTTTTACAAAAAAAACGTGGTGAGTTATACAGATTATTAACTGTTACTAGTGATTTTGAAAGACTAAATGATGGTACTTGAAAATTAAAAGGTAATTAATAAAAGCACATATCTTTTTTAAAATAAAATTCCGTTTTTGCCCTATATTGTGGCGAAAACGTTTTTTTAATTAAGAAAAAATAAGGTATTGCTACCTTATTAAATTTTCTTTGGTTTATTAATTCAAGGACGAACTTTTTCTTTGAATACTTTAGTTCTTTGGAAGTAGTGAACAAAAAGAATTTGTCCTATTTCTCACACCCCTCCAACTATTCAATAAACTTGTAAGGATGCTTGGAAAATAACTCCAAATACAACAAATAAAATCATAGTGTAATTTTGAGTTTTTTGCTGTTTTTTCAACGCTTGCGACTCTGCTGCATTGATAAGTCGTTTGTTTTGTTTTCTGTTTAAAATTCTTGGTAGAATCTGTTGGAATAATTGAATTATAACAGTAAATAAAAGGATTGGTAAGTAAATCCATTGTCCTGCAAATAATTCTTGATAAGAAGTCGATGCAAGGTTTATTCCTAATCACGTTGTTGCTTTAATACCCGGTAATCCTTGTAATATTCTTCACATCGCAACAAATATAGGCATTGTTATAAGTAACGCTTGGAATTGAGCAGCAGGACTTATATTATTCTTTTTATATAATTCTGCAATCTCTTGTCTTTGTCTTGCTTCCATTTGCTTATTACCTTTATGAGGTGCATATTTAGCATCAATTTTTGCTTTTTTAGCTTGCACTTCTTGTTGTTTAGATTGACTAAATAAAGTTTTAAATCTAAATGCAAATGAAAGTAATTTAGTAAGAATAACAGCAATTATTATAGTGATAATAGCAGGTCATCCTTGAAGTCCTTCTAATGACATAGAATCCAATAGAGCAGCCATTAATTTAGACATCGGTCATATAAATAATCCATAGAAAGGACCAAGCTGTCAAGCATCACCTCAAGTAACAATTATTTTTTGAGGTTCTGCCCCTTTATATGATAATAAATCTGATGCATTTTTTGCAGTTCCTGGTTCAAAAGCAACAATTCCATCACCAATCTTTGTATAATGTGTTGCTTTTAAAATTTCACGCAAGTTTGCTGAATAATCATTAACTAATGATATTGATTGTTCAGAAGCACCAGTACCTTTTTCTTCTATTTCTTTAATAGCGTTTTCTAATTTGTTATTATTATATTTGTCAAAATTTACAAGTTGATTATTTAAATAATGAATTACATCTCTTGCAAATTTATTATTATTTTCTATAAAATCTTCATTTGGAACAATATAATCTTTAACCGTTTCAAAATATGAATAAATAAAAGGATCTTTTTCATTTACATATTTTGCATTGTGAGTTAATTTTATATTATCCTTAAACTCTCTTAATAATTTTATTTCTTTTCAATCATTAAATTTTTGATTGTAGTTTTCAGTTGTGGAATTGAAGTATAATAATTCTCCATTATCTCCCTTTGGATATTGATAACTACTTTGCCCTTCAACTGGTTTATCACTTTGATAAACTATTAAAGTATTGTAATTACCTCATTGTCCATAACTACCTTCAGCTTGTTTTTTTAAAACTTCAATAACATCTTTTCTTTCCTTATCTTGGTTAGAAACGTAAAAGTTGTCGTTATTTTTTTTGATATTTAAAACTTCTTTTCCTTCTTTATTGGTTTGTTTTTCAAAAACTACAGCATTTGGAGCAATTCCTTCTTTTGAATTATAGAATTCCACCCCAGACCCTGCATGTGATGAAGTTTTAATTGCGAATGATTGAATACAACCAGTTAAAGTAACTCCGAAAATAAATATATAAATTAAAACTTTAAATCATTTTCAAATTTTTCTTCAAATATTTTTCTTTTCAGAATTATTATTACCGGTGAAGAAGTCATAAGATTTTGGTTTTTGCTTATTCTTTTCCACTTCTTAACCTCTCATATATTTTTATTACTTCCTTTTCTTTTTCTAAAAAAGGTAAAGATAAAAAACTTTTTCTTAATATTAAAACATTTTGAAAAGGTAAATCAATAAAATTCACTTTATTTGAAATTATCGCTTTAATTTGACGTCTAAAAAAATTTCTTTCTACAGCAATTGCAAATTTTTTTGGAACAGAAATACCAATTTGAAAATTTTTATGTTTTTTATAATATAAAATTAAGTTTTTTGTGATAATTTGTTGTTTTAAACTTATTACTTCTTGAAATTCTCAATTTTTCTTAAGTCTATTTTCTTTTTTCATAATTATTTATTTGAATCTGAAACAGTTAATCTCATTCTTCCTTTAGCTCTTCTTGAAGCTAAAACTTTTCTTCCACCAACTGTTGACATTCTTGCTCTGAATCCATGTGTTTTAGCATGTTTTCTTTTATTTGGTTGATAAGTTCTTTTCATATGCTCTCCTTAAAGTTTTTTTAAATAAAAAGATACATTTTTTATGTATTTTAATTAAATATTAAAATTATAACAAAATAAAAATTAAAAAGGAAATAAAAAAACTTTTTTTCACAACTTTTTTTGTAAAAGAAAAAAAGAAATTTTTTTATTATTTTATATGTTAAATCATATTTTTTTTGCCTTTATTTAGGTTTTAAAAATGTGGCAATCTTGTTATTTCTAAAATTATTTATAAAATTATTTTTTATTTTTTAACATTTTTTATTTTTTTATTTTATTATTTAATAACTATGTCTAATATTGTTAATAACTATGAAGAAAATTTGTTAAAAACAAATAAAAAAATATTAAAAGAAATTGAAAAAGAGATTAATGACTCTATTATTTTTTCCACATATTTTTCTAAGTTAAAACTAAAAGAAATTAATGAGTTTTCTGCGGTTTTTATTGCTAAAAACAATATAATTATTAAAGATATTAAAGAAAATTATTTGAGTTTTTTAACATCTGCTATTGTTAAAACTTTAAAAAGTGAAAAAGCTGTGAAAATCATTCTCGAAAACACAAGTGTGAATAAAGTAAAAGAAAAACAAGTTATCAATAATAACACAAAAGATATTAACAATTTTGTCAATAACATAGATTTTAAAGATAATTTATTACCAGATTTAACATTTAAAAATTTAGTAACAGGTAAATTCAACGAAAATTTAATAAAAATTGCTGATAATTTGTTAAAAAGTAAAAAAGTAGAGTTTACTCCTATATTTATCCACTCAAAATCAGGATTAGGAAAAACTCATTTCCTAAACGCTTTAGGAAATGCAGCAAAAGAAGTTGGAATGAAATCTTATTTTCTAAACCCAGACGCCTTTACTAACCAAATTTCTTTAATATTAAAAGAAAAAGATATAGAAAAAATAAACAATTTTTCTTCTTTTTTAGATAGTGTTGATATCTTTTTAATAGATGATGTTCAAATGCTTGGTTCGAGAGTAAAAACTTTAGAATTTTTATTTAATATTATTAATAATTTAAAAAATAATAAAAAGCAAATTATTATTTGTTCTGATAAAAAACCAGAACTTTTAGGTGGATTTGAAGATAGGTTTATAACAAGATTTCAAAGTGGTTTAACTTTAGAAATAAAAAAACCTAATAATGAAGATTTACTCAAGATTTTAAAATTTAAAATCGAGCAAGAAAACTTTGATTTAAATAAGTGAGATAACAAAGCTTTAAGCTTTTTAACAAGAAATTTTTATCATTCTATAAGAGAAATCGAAGGAGCTTTAAATCAAATTAAATTTTCTGTAAAAAACTCACCTAAAGATTTAACTTTCAATGAAAACCTTCTTAATAACATCTTCCACGAAACCGTTCACTTCGAAAGAGAAATAACTCATGATAGGATAATTGAAAGCGTTTGTTCATATTACAGAGTAAAAGAAGAAGAAGTAAGAAGTAAATCAAGAAAAAGAGAAATTGTTATTGCTAGATCGATGATAATTTACTTAATTAGAGAACTACTTTCTTTTAGTTATGAAAGAATTGGTATTTATTTAGGCGGCAAAGATCACTCAACAATTATGGCTTCTTATAAAAAAATAGAAAAAGATATAGAAACGTCCCATGAACTCAAAAATGCAGTTAATTCATTAACTAATAAAGTAAAAACTGTTTCTTAATTAATCAACACCTTTTTTGCCTGTTTTTAGGTTAAAAAGATAAAACTAACTAAAACTAACATCCCTAATAATAATATATTAGAAAATAAAATAAATATAAAATAATAAAATATAAAAGGAAAAATAAAATGAATTTCACAATTGAAAAAAAATATTTTGAAAAAGAATTTGAAAGAATCGGCGTTTCTATAAATACTTTAAATTTTATTCCTTCTTTAAGAAGTGTTAAAATCGAACTAAGACAAGAAGGGGTATATTTATATGGTTCAGATGGAGAAATTTCTATAATTGGACACATTTCTTCTGAAAACATAAAAAATATAAATGAATTAGGTTCCTTTTTGATAAATTATTCAATGTTAAAAAATATAATTAAAAAAACCGAAGGATTTCTAGAATTTAAAATCGAAGATACTAATTTAACTATCAAAAACAAAGATGACTTATATAAAATTAATATTCAAAATGATGAAGATTTCCCAAATATTAGATTTGATTTATCAGGTCAGAAAATATCAATTCATTCCAAAGACTTTAAAAAAGCAATTAAAGATACTAGTTTTGCTGCTACAATCGATAGTTCAGAAGTTATTTTAGATTGTATCAACATCAATGCTATGGATGGTAATTTAAGAATTTCAGCAACAGATAGATATAGAATATCAACAGAAATACTTCCGATTGAATCTAATATTGAATTTGATATTTCTATAATAGCTAGAAATTTAAAAAATTTTATCCCTAATGATTATGAAGGGCAATTAGAAATTTATGTTGAAGACAATAAAATAGAAACCATTATTGAAAATACAAAAATACAATGTAAAGTTATTGATTTTCCTTATAAAGACATTTCTAATGTTTTCCCAAATATAGATGATTTAGTTTATAAAATTGAAATCGATAAAAAAGAACTTAGTGAATTAATATCAAAAGCTTCTATCTTATCTAGTGATCAATATTTCAAATTAAATGTTAGTGTAAATCAAGAAGAATTTACTATGAGCGGAAACAAAGAAGAAACAGGTTTTATTTCTGTAAAAACTAAAGAAATGAAATTTGAAAGTTCTAATAGTGAGTTAAACTTTTCTATAAATCATAGATATTTAAAAGATGCTATTTCAGTGTACGAAGGTTTGATTTATATTTTTGTAGATAAAAAAATAAGAAAAGTTTATATAGTTTCACCTTCTAATAAAAATAATAAACAATTAATAGGAACTACATAGAAAGGAAAGAAATGAAAGTAGAAATAACAGGAGAATTTATAAAATTAAGCCAACTATTAAAAAAAATGAACTTTATAGATTCTGGTGGTGCAGCAAAAGAGTTTTTAGCAACAAACCAAGTTAAAATTAACGACAATAGCGAAGTAACTAGGGGTTCCAAAATTAAGGTTGGAGACATCGTTTGAGTAAATGATGAATTATTTCATATTGTAAGTGCATAAAAAGAAGAAAAAATAAAAAATCTTCTTTTTTATTTGTTTAAATAATTTAAAATATAAAAATATGAATAAATATGATGCAATAATAGTTGGCGGTGGACATGCAGGTATTGAAGCCACATATGCTTTAGCAAAACAAAATTTCAAAGTTTTACTAGTAACTTTAGATAAAAATAAACTAGCTTCAATGCCATGTAATCCATCAATTGGTGGTCCTGCTAAAGGAATTATAACAAGAGAAATAGATGCACTTGGCGGAGTGCAAGGTATTTTCGCTGACAAGGCAATGATTCAAATTAAGATGTTAAATGAATCAAAAGGACCTGCAGTAAGAGCGATGCGGGCTCAAATTGATAAAGACAAATATTCAAAAGTAATATTAGAAGATATTGAACAACGAGAAAATATCGATATTTTAGAAGATATTGTTGAAGAATTAATTCTTGAAAATTATTCAGTAAAAGGAGTTAAAACAGAAAAAGGAAATATTTATTATGCTAACGCTGTAGTATTAACAACAGGAACCTATATGGATTCAAGAATTTTAAGAGGAGATGAAATTCAAAAGAGTGGTCCCGATGGGCAAAGAACAAGTAATAAACTTTCAATGTTTTTAAAAAATAATGGATTTGAACTTATTAGATTAAAAACAGGAACGCCACCTAGAATTTGAACTGATTCAATTGATTTTTCTAAAATAGAAGAAGAAATTTTAGAAAATAATAACCTTCATTTTAGTTTTAAAAATGAAGTAGTTCTCGAAAAACAAATTCATTGCTTTTTAACATATACAACTCCAAAAACACACGAAATCATTTTGAATAACCTAAATAAATCTAGTATGTATTCTGGTTTAATCGATGGAGTTGGTCCAAGGTATTGCCCTTCAGTAGAAGATAAAATAGTTCGTTTTAAAGATAAAGAAAGACATCAAATATTTTTTGAACCAGAAACTGCTAAAGGTGAATTGATGTATATAAATGGTTTATCAACTTCAATGCCTATTGAAGTGCAAAAAGAAATGGTTAAATCAATTCCTGGTTTAGAAAACGCAAGAGTAGCTAAATGAGCTTATGCGATAGAATATGATGCCATAAATCCTTTACAATTAAAAAAATCACTTGAAAGTAAAAATATTAATGGTTTATTTTTTGGTGGTCAAATAAATGGAACAAGTGGTTATGAAGAAGCAGCTGGACAAGGATTAATAGCAGGAATAAACGCATCTCAATATTTAAAACAAGAGGAACCAATTGAAATTCTCAGAAGTGATGGTTATATCGGAGTTTTAATTGATGACTTAGTTACAAAAGGGACTAATGAACCATATAGAATGTTAACTTCAAGAGCAGAATACAGGTTATTATTAAGAAACGATAATGCCGATTGAAGAATGAAAGATTATGCTTTAAAAGCTAATATGATAAGCAAAGAAGGGTATAATTTAGTTATTGATAAATACAAACAAATAGAGTTAAAAATTGAAGAATTAAAAAACACTTTTGTATCTTCAAAAAGTGATTTAGCAATTAAATACAACGCAATTAATGGACAATCTTTATTTCAACTAGTTTCAAGACCTGATGTAGATTATCTTGAAATATTAAAAAACTTTAAATTTGCTTATGAACTTGTTGTATTAGCAAGATTGGATGGTTATATACAAAAACAAGTGCATGATGCAGAAAAAATGTTAAAACTTGAAAAATTAAAAATACCAGCTGATATAGACTATAAAAAAGTTGATAATTTAGCAAATGAAGCAAGAGATAAATTAATTAAAATCAAACCAACCACTATAGGACAAGCATCAAGAATTAGTGGTATTAATCCAGCAGATATTCAAATGTTAATGTTCTATATAAAGATGAGAAATAAATAGTGAAAATAACTATTATTGCAGTAGGAAAACTTCAAAAAAATTATTTAACCTTGTTCCAAGAATATGAGAAAAAAATAAGTTTTTTTTCAAAAATAGATGTAATAGAAATAAAGGAATTACAAGAAGAAAATATAGAAATAAAAAAGGAAAAAGAAACAAATAAAATATTAGAATTAATTCCAAAAAACTCAACAGTTTTTCTTTGTTCTTTAAAAGGAAAACAAATGGATTCTTTTGAATTTTCCAATTTAATTGACAAAAGTAATATAACTTTTATAATTGGTGGTTCTAACGGGGTTATTGAAGATAAAATAGATGCTCAAAAAATAAATTTTTCTTTACTAACGTTTCCACATCAGTTATTTAGAGTGTTACTTGTTGAACAAATTTATAGAGCATTTGCTATAAAAAATAATATAAAATACCACAAATAAAAAGAAAGAGGAAAAATGAAAAAAACATTATTAAAAGATGACTTTTTCAGTCACATAAATAAAGTATGATTAGAAAACACAAAAATACCAGAAGATAAATCAAGTATTAGTGTTTTTTCTGAACTTGATTTAAACTTAGAAAAACTTTTAAAAGATTTAACAAAAAAATGACTTAAAGATACAAGTACTTTAAATGAAAATTCAATGATGTTGGAATATGTTAAGTATTTTTCGATGCTAATGAATGAAAGTAAAAGAAAAGAACTTGGTTGAGAACCGGTTAAACAATATTTATCTAAATTAGAAAGTTTAAAATCCTTTAAAGATTTATTTTCACAAGATAAAGAATTTTGACTTTTATACGGGTTTTTACCTTTAGAAAAAGATTTATACGAAGATTTTATTGATAATGAAAAAAGAATTTTTTGATTTGGAGATTTTAAAACAATCTTGCCAAACAAAGAAAGTTATTCAAACAAAGAAGAGTCAGAAAAATTATTAAACACTTGAAAAGAAATGGTTTTATTTTTATTAAAAGACTATGGTAAAACAGAAGAAGAAGCAAATAAATTAATATCAAATGCTATTAAATTTGATGACATTTATAAAGATTATATTCTTTCATCGATAGAACAAGCTAATTATGTTGCTTTATATAATCTAAAATCAAAAGAAGAATATAATTCATATACCAAACAGTTTATTATTTCTGATTTATTAGAAAGTTTAGTTTCACAAAATGTGGAAGCAGTTTCAGTTTCTAATATAAAACTTTATGAAAATTTTGACAAAATTTTTAGCGATGAAAATTTTGAATTTTATAAATCATTTTTATTTATAAGAAACTTATTACAAACAACTAAATTTTTAAGTGAAGAAATTAGAATTAAAGCAGGGGAATTTGGTAGAAAAGTTTATTCTATTGAAACCTATAGAAATTTAGAAAATTTTGCTTTTGATATGGCAAATGAATATTTTGGAATGCCTTTAGGTATGTATTATGCTGAAAATTATTTTGGTAAAAAAGCAAAAGAAAATATTGAACATATGGTTTCTAATATGATTGATGTTTATAAAATGAGATTAAATAATAACAATTGATTAAGTAAAGAAACTATTCAAAAAGCATTAACTAAATTATCTACCATTCAAGTTATGATTGGTTTTCCAGAAGTGATTAGACCATATTATTCAAAATTTAAAGTTAAAACTTATGAAGAAGGTGGAAATTTATTTGAAAATGCGCTTAAATTTAATAAATATTTAGTTGAATATGCATTATCTTTATTTGGTAAAACAGAAGATAAAAGATATTGATCAATGTCTCCTGCAACAGTTAATGCATATTATAATCCATTAAAAAATCAAATAGTTTTTCCTGCAGCTATTTTAGCAGATCCTTTTTATAATTTAAATAGACCATCATCTTATAATTATGGTTCTATTGGTTGTGTAATAGCTCATGAAATTTCTCACGGTTTTGATAATCATGGTGCTCAATTTGATGAAAAAGGAAAATTAAACAATTGATGAACCGATAAAGATAGAGAAGAATTTGCAAAAAGAACACAAGCAACAATTAATTTATTTGATAAAGTAGAAACAGACTTTGGACCAGTTAATGGAGAGTTGACTGTTTCTGAAAACATTGCAGATTTAGGTGGTTTTGACTGCGCTTTAGAAGCGGCAAAACAAGAAAAAGATTTTGATGCCAAAAACTTTTTTGAAAGCTGAGCAACAAGTTGAAGAATTATTTTAAAAGAAGGTGCAGCAAAAAGACAATTGGAATCAGATGTTCACTCACCAGGAAAAGTACGTGCTAATGTTATTTTAGGAAATAATGATTTATTTTTAGAAACTTATGAAATTTCTTCATCCGATAAAATGTTTATACCAAAAGAAAAAAGGGTAAAAATTTGATAAATCAAAAAGAATTAGAAAAAATCTATCACTTACAAAGGGAAGATTTTTTTTATTTTGGTCCTTTAAGTATTAAAGATAGAATTGAAATTTTAAAGAAAATTAAAAGATTTATTCAAGAAAAAGAAGAAGAAATTTTTAAAGTTTTAAAAGAAGATTTAAACAAAGATAAATTAGAATCCTTTGTTTCTGAAATTGCATTAATTTATAAAGAAATAAATCTATATGTAAAAAATATAAAAAAATGATCTCGTTCGGAAGTGTAATAAATTTTGTGTAAAAATTTCTCAAT
>NZ_JBTGVD010000021.1:0-21654 GCF_054343395.1 Mycoplasma sp. CB776 | reverse complement strand
AATCTCTTACTAAAAAGTAAGCAAGAGAAATTTACACAAAATATCTTACACTACCCCTGCTAATTTTGTTATATGTCTTACAAAATCACTATCGTTTCTACCGTAATTTGGATTATAGTTATAAGAACCACTCGCAACATCAGAAGCTGCAGTGATTAAAGAGATAACAATAGTAATTATTGCAATAAAAATTAAAACAGCATTAACAATATCAAAAATTAAAGTTAATCTACTTGTCTTTTTTAAATTTTGAATTTGATAATTTTTCTCATATTCTTGCACATCTTCTTCTTGATCTCTTATTATTCCGTATCTTGGATTACTATTTGCATAAGGAGCAGAATTTGAGTCATATTTTTGTGAAAAATTTCTAATATTTAGTCTTTCTTCCTGTTCTATTGGTTCTTCATACTTGAATGCTTCAAGTCTTTTATAACCCATAAAAGTAAAGATAATTCCAAAGAAAATAGATAATACATAATACAATTTAGCATCGGCTAATTTTGTATTATTTAAGTTAGATATTAGTGCACTTGCCATTATTTTAAAAATTACAGCAACAAATCCTATAATTCCAGCTATTATAAATGTGAATAACACTATTAAATCTCTTGTTTTATAGTTTGCTACTTCAGCTTCAAAGCTTTTTGGTTTAGAAACTCCAATAATAGAGTTAATTTGATAACTTAAAACTATGGCAACAAAAATAAAAACATAAGAAATTATGTCGACAATTAAAGAGTATTTTCCTAATTGCTTAATTTGTTTGATTTGATTCATTTAATTCCTTTCTTTTTATTTAAATTTTATTACTTTTTGCAAAAAAAAAAAAAAAAGTTGATATAGCAAACATTTTAGGGAAATAAAAATTCCTAATATAAAGGAATTTACTGTATTTTTAGGAATTTTCAAGTTTATACATATTTTTAATCTATTTCTGCTATTCATCTGTTTGTTAGAATAAATGCAGCTATTCAAACAAAGGGAATAACTGCAGCAAGAATTCAAGCAGTTTTAGCTTTTGCTGCACTTGGGTTATTAAATATAACTGATAGTTTTAATGTTAATAAAACTAAAAACACCAAATAAGTAATATAAATAGCAGAAGTTACCAATAAAAACAAACCTTTGAAAGCTAGTGCTCATAAATTAAAAAATAAGAAAGAAAATGTTATTAAAAACATTAAAACTATATTTACTATTTATAATATGAAACAAGTTAAATTATTTTTTCTAATTTGTTCTTTTTCAAATGACATTATTTTCTCCTTTCAAGATTTATATATCAATAAAAACATTATACAGTGAAACAAAAAAAAAAAAAAACGAAGCAAAAAATAGAAAATTTTAAGCGTTTTTACGCTTTTTGCCTTGCTGATTGAACTTTTATGAACTTTTTTGAACAAATATGAACAAATTAGTATATAATAAGATTGCAAAGAATTGGAGGAAAAATGAAAAAATTTGCTAGAACAGTTCTTGGAGATATTGATCCAAAAGAACTTGGAGTGGTAGATTGCCATGATCACCTTATAAAAAATTATGGACCAGAAGCACATGAACATCCTGATTTTGTTATGATGTCAGTTGATGCATCATTAAAAGAAATGGATGAATTTGTTGCTAAAGGTGGAAAAACCATGGTAACAATGGATCCGCCTAATGTAGGACGTGATGTATATAAAATGTTAGAAATTGCTGAAAAATTAAAAGGCAAGGCAAACATTATTATGGCTACAGGATTTCATAAAGCAGCCTTTTATGACAAAGGAGCTTCATGATTATCACTAGCTCCAATTGATGATATTGTTGAAATGGTAAAAGCTGAAATTGAAGTTGGTATGGATGAAATGAATTACAGTGGACCTGTAGTTAAAAGATCTAAATCTAAAGCTGGAATTATTAAAGCTGGTACTGGATATGCAGCAATTGATAGACTAGAATTAAAATCTTTAGAAATTGCAGCAAGAAGCAGTATTGAAACAGGGGCTCCTATTTTAGTACATACACAATTAGGAACAATGGCTTATGAAGCAGCACAACACTTAATTGATTTTGGTGCTAATCCAAGAAAAATTCAATTATCACACTTAAATAAAAACCCAGATAAATATTACTATGAAAAAATAATCAAAGAATTGGGAGTTACTTTATGTTTTGATGGACCTGACAGAGTTAAATACTACACAGATGCAACTCTTGCAGAAAACATTAAATATTTAGTTGATAAAGGATACCAAAAACACATTACTATGGCTCTTGATGCAGGAAGAATTCTATATCAAAGACATTATGGAATTGAAAAAGGTAAACAAACATTTGGTTTAGGATATCTATTTGATAGATTCATCCCACTATTAAAACAAGTAGGTGTTAGTGATGAAGCAATTCAAGATATTCTTGTAAATAACCCAAGAGAAATTTTAACTTTTGATGAAAAAAGAACATATGATGTTTCAAAAGTTAATCCACGGGTATTAGAACTTAAAAAAGCTTTAAAAGTTAAATAATAAAAATAAAAGAAAGTAAAAAAATGATCGAAAAATTAAACAAAAAGAAAAAAACAGGTTTAATAGTAGGTTGAGTTGTTTTTGCAGTAATTAACTTAATAATTATTTTAACTACTTTATTAGTAAAAGCCGCAAATCACACAAATGCATGAAGTGGACAAGCATGATTAGATGCTTTCTTCTTCTTATTAAACAAAGTATATTTAGATAACTTCTTTAAACTTCCTGCCTTATTATTAGGTTCTCTAACTTTTGTTGGTTATCTAGTAATTGGTAGGGGTATTAGAGAATCCTTTATAGGTTTTCTAAAAACAGTTATAGGATTTATTTTATTACAAATAGGTTCTGGAACACTTGTTGGTTTAGCAAAACCTGTATTTAACGGAGTAAGTCACATTGGTGGAAATTCAGTAGGAATCGTTCCTTTAGACCCTTACTTCTCACTTGCTAGTCAGCAAGCCTTTTTCTCAGGAAAAGACTTTACTTCAAACTATGCATCTTTAATCTCATTTGCATTTATTTTAGGTTTTGTTGTAAATATTATTATGGTTGCTCTTAAAAAATGAACTAACACAAATAGTTTAATGATTACAGGGCACGTTATGTTACAACAAGCAGCCGTTGTTACAGCAATTTTCTATGCAATCTTATTTAGAGACTTTAGAATTTTTGATGGAACAATCACAGTTGGAGAACAAGTTGGATTAATAATTATGTCAGGGATTTTCCTTGGTGTTTATTGAGCTACTGCTTCAACTTCAACTGTAAAAGGAACAAATGTAGTAACACAAAATGCTGGATTTGCTGTTGGACACCAACAAATGTGAGCAATTGCTACTACATACAAACTAGGAAGATTTTTTGGAAACAAAAATGATTCAGCAGAAAATAAAAAATTACCTTCATATTTAAAAATATTTGAAGATAACATCTTTACACAAACAATAATTATTTTAGTATTATTTACAACATTATTTGTTATTTTAATTGCTGTAGATCATACAAAAGTTATTGAAAATGATTTAATTAAATTTACAAAAGATTATGCAATATGAAATAGTTCATTTGGTGGAGCTAACTTTGTATTAAATATCTTTGGTGGATCTCTAAAAATAGTTGCTTCATTATTAGCAATTATTACAGGGGTTAGAATGTTTATAACAGAGTTACAACAATCATTCCACGGAATTAGTGAAAAAATAATTCCAGGAGCAGTTGTTGCGGTTGATGTTGCAGCTGTTTATGGATTCTCAATCAACTCTGTAACATTTGGTTTTTTATCCGGAGTAATTGGACAATTTTTAGGAGTAGCAATTGTTATTGGATTAGCAGCTATTCCAGGACAATCAGTTGTTTTTGTTGCAATTCCATTATTTATTACATTATTCTTTAACTCAGGTTCATTGGGAGTATACGCAAATGCAAGTGGTGGTTGAAAAGCGGCTTTAATCCTTCCTGGACTAATTGGTTTCTTAGAAATAATAATTATTTCCTTCGCAACAAGAGCAATTTCAAATGGATTTGGAACACATATCTCTCCAGTAGCAACTGGATATATTGGAATGGCAGATTGAAACTTATTCTTTGGGTTATTAATTTGAATTTCTTCATATCATATTGTTGTTGCTTGAATTTTAGTTTCTATAGCAATAATTGCTATGGTTGTTATGGGAATGATAGTAGATAACGGTTCACAAACAAAACCAACAATATTACAAAAAGTTCTAAAATTAAAACCAGCATTAGTGACAAACTAATTCTGAAAGGTTAGTTTATGCTAACCTTTTTTTAAAAGAAAAGAGGCAAAAATGAATAATAAAACTTTAAAAATTATAGCAGCATGTGGTAACGGAATGGGAACCAGTATGATTATAAAATTAAAAGTACAAAAAATTACAAAAGAATTAGGAATCGATGCAACCGTAGATGCTTTATCTATGGGACAATCAGTAGGAATGACTAATTCAGTTGATATCATTATTTCATCAAAACACCTATCAAGTATGTTTAATCACGATCAAAAAGCAAAAATTGTAGGTGTAACTAATTTAATGGATGAAAACGAAATAAGAGAAGCTATTAAATCCGCCTTGGAGATTCAATAATGGCAAAAATAAACCTATTAAATATTTTAAAAGAAAACGAAACAATTAATTTAAATTTAAGTGCAAAAGACTGAAAAGAAGCAGTGTATTTATCAATAAAACCATTAATTGATAAAAAAATGGTTGAGAAAAAATACTATGAAGCTGTTATTGAAAGCACACAAAAACACGGTCCTTATTATATTATTGCAGATAACTTAGCAATGCCACACGCACAAAGCGATGCTGGAGTTAATGAAAACAGTTTTTCATTAGTTACTTTAAAAGAACCAGTTTATTTTGAAAACGATTCAAGACCAGTTAGAGTTTTAATTGCTTTAGCAGCAACAAGTGCAGAAGTACACACTTCTGAAGCATTACCACAAATAGTTGCTGTTTTTGAAGATGAAAACAATTTAAAAGCAATAATGAACGCACAGACAAAAGAAGAAGTTTTAGAAATTATTTCAAAAACTGATTTTCAAAAATATTTACAATAAAAGGAGAAAAATGGCATTACCATTATTACAAATAGCTCTTGATAATTTAACAATTGAAGATGCTATTAAATCAGCAAAAAAAGCAGAAAAGTATATTGATGTTATAGAAGTAGGAACTATTTTACTTGCTTCTGAAGGGAAAAAAGCAATTAGTGAATTAAGAAAAGCTTTTCCTGACAAAATAATAGTTGCAGATGGAAAAATTGCAGATGCAGGGAAAGTTTTTGCAAAAATGTTTTTTGAAAGTGGAGCAGACTATGTTACTGCAATTTGTGCTGCAGAAAATGCAACAATGGATGAATTAGTAAAACTTTCACAAACATATGGGAAAAATAAAGAATTACAAATCGAAATGACAACAAATTTCACTTGAGAACAAGTTGAAAATTGAAAAAAATCTTTAGTTCCACAAATTGTTTGACACCGTTCAAGAGATGCACAAGCTTCTGGTGTAAATTGAGGACAAAAAGATATTGATACAGTTGCTAAATTAGCATCAATGGGATTTAAGGTAACAGTTACTGGTGGAGTTACTGTGGAAGATATTAAATTATTTAAAGATATTCCTGTATTTATTTTTATAGCAGGTAGATCTATTAGAGATGCAGAAAACCCAGAACTTGCTGCAAAGGAATTTAAAGATGAGTTTAAAAAATACTGAAACTAAAAAAAGATTTGTAGGAATATATGAAAAAGCAATTAACAATAAATTTGATTGAAGCGACAAAATAGATATAGCTAAAGCAGCTGGTTTTGACTTTATCGAATTTAGCGTTGATGAATCTGATTTTAGACTTGAAAGATTAGAATGGGATAACCAAAAAATTAATGATTTAAGAAAATTATTAATTGAAAAAGACTTTTATTTTAATTCCATGTGTTTAAGTGCACACAGAAGATTCCCTTTTGGTTCACAAAATAAAGAAACCAGAGAAAAAGCTTTTGAAATAATGGAAAAAGCAATAATACTTGCAAAAAAACTAGGAATTAGAATTATTCAAATTGCAGCTTATGATGTATATTATGAAACTTCAAATTCTAAAACTAAAAAAATGTTTATTGAAGGAATGAAAAAATGTGCTAAATTAGCACAAAAATACAGCATAACTCTTGCTTTTGAAACAATGGATACTCCTTTTGCAGGAACTATTTCTAAATGTTTATCTTTTTTAAAAGAAATAAATGAACCTAATTTCTATATTTATCCTGATTTAGGTAATTTAAATCAATTTACAAAAGATATAGAAAATGAAATATTTTTAGGAAGAGAAAAAATAGTAGCTTTCCACTTTAAAGACACTTTACCTACTAAATTTAAAGAAGTAGGATGAGGGAAAGGAACTGTTAATTTTGCTAAATCATTAATAGAGATAAAAAGAAATGACCTTAATGTACCTATTTTAATTGAAATGTGATCAAAAAATTTTCCAGATGAATCAAAAGAAAAAAACATTTATAAAATAAAAGGCGCTTTAGAATTTTATAAAAAACAATGAAAGAGAGCAAAAGGTGAATAAAGAAGAAATTGAATTATTAAAAAAAGAAGTTTATGATGCTAATATGCTTCTATATAAGTACAAACTCGCAATTCATACTTGAGGAAATGTTTCTGGAATCACAAAAGACAGAAAATATATGGTAATAAAACCTTCTGGAGTTAGTTATGAAACAATGACACCAGATGATATGGTTATTGTTGATATGGAAAATAATGTTATTGATTCTAAATTAAAACCATCTAGTGATACTCCAACACATACACTTTTATATAAAGAAGATAAAAATATAAAAGGAATTGTTCATACCCACTCACCATTTGCTGTTGGTTTTGCTCAAGCAGGAAAAGAAATTTCTTGTTTTGGAACCACACATGCAGATAATTTTTTTGGAGCAGTTCCTTGTACTAGAGAATTGTCAGATGACGAAATTAATGGAGCATATGAACATAATACAGGTTTAGTTATTATTGAACATTTTAGAAAAAATAAAATTGATTTTGCTTCAACAGAAGCGACTTTAGTAAAAGAACACGGACCTTTTGTTTGATCAATGGATAGTCCAAAAAAAGCAGTAGATTTAGCTTTAACTCTTGAAGAAATTGCTAAAATGGCAATTAATACTTTAATTATTGATCCACATAAAAAAGAAGCTAATAAAACCTTACAATTAAAGCACCATTCAAGAAAACACGGTCCAAACGCATATTATGGACAAAATAAGTAAGTTAAAAATCGAAAACATATTTTTTGATTTAGATGGAACTCTTTTAAATTCACAAAAGAAAATAACTAACAAAAGTATAGAAATTATTGAAAAATTAAGACAAAATAAAGGAATAAAAGCATCAATAATAACAGGAAGACCATATTATTTTGCAAAAGAAGAATACTATAAAATAAATTCTGATTTCCCCATTGTTAGTTGTAACGGTTCTTTAATTTATGATTTTAAAAAAGACAAAGTTATTTTTGAAAATCCTATTAATAAAGAAAAAACAAAAGAAATTTTTGGTATTTTAATTAAAAATAATATAACTTTTTTAATTTACACAACAAAGAAAATTTTTGGTTTTTACAGTAAAAAAGAGTTCCCGGAATGATTTAACTGATTAAAAAATACAGTTGATTCTAAAGAAGAAAAATATAGGTTTGATATCGTTTTTTCACAATACAACAATTTAAAAGAAAACTATTTTAATATTCAAAATCACAGCATTATAAAATTTTTAATTATTAAATCAGATTCTGAACCTAACAATATAACTAACTTCAAAAAAGAAATAGAAAAAGTAACCAATATTTATTTAATTAACTCTCAAGAAAAAGTCATTGATATAATGCCTGAAAATTCTTCAAAAGGAAAAGCATTGGAAATCCTTTCTAAAATAGAAAAAATAGATTTAGAAAAAACCTTGGTTTTTGGAGACCAAGACAATGATGTTTCTATGTTTGAAGTAGCTAAATTTTCAGTAGCAATGGGGCAATCAAAAGAAGAAATAAAGGAAAAATCAACCTTTACCACGAATAGTAACGATGAAGAAGGAATATATAATTTTCTTAGAAATTTAATATAATTTTATTATGAAACAACAATCTTTAGAAAGAATAAAAGTGAATCAAACAGAGCAAGGTTTTTGACTTGTTCCTTCAATATTTAAATTATTTACTCCTAAATCTCGTAATTTTGTAATTAAATTTTCAAAATCATTAGAAGATTTAATTGAACAAAATAAATTACTAAATAGAGAAATAAAGTTTTCTTTTAATGGTGATAAGAATTTTATACTTTTTAATAAGTTAATAAAGCAGAGAGAATGGGATTTTGAACTCCCTGCTAATAAAATAAATAAAATGAAAGAAGATGACTATATAGATTATGAAGTTATACCCAATTTAAAAATAAGATTTAATTTTAAAACAATAAATAATATTTATAAAGGTAACATATTTTTTGTATCTAATGAATATTTTCAAGAATTTTATAATAAAAACAAAACAAGTGATAATGATATATTGATATTAGAATGGACGAATTGAGATTTTAATATAATAAAAAACCCAGATTAGTTTTCTGGGTTTTCTTTTTCTTCTGATTTGTTTGAATCTAAAGTTTGGTTTTCTCCACTATTACTATTGTTTGTAAAATCATTTTTATTATTAATATTTTTTTTCTTGTTAAAGTAAGGTTCAATTAAGCTTGTGTAAAGTAAAATTATAGTTGAACCTATGGAACCAATTACGATAAAGGTATCAGCAAAGTTGAATGTTCCGTTATCGTGTCATGGTAAGAATAAAATATCTTTAACTCCATTTTGATTTATAAAACGGTCAAGCATATTTCCAAAAGTTCCTGCTCATAAAAATCCTAAAAATACTAATGTGTAATATTTTTTAGAAAAAACCATAAAATAAGGAACAACAATAACAATTAATAAACTGAAAATATGGATTAACGTAAAACCTAAATATTTATTTAATCCTGAAGTTACACCTCTATGTAATAAAGGTCTAAAACCAATAAAACCATAATTATAAAGGGTTTTTCCATCAATTCATTCAGCTCTTTCTTGAAAATATTGATGTTCAAAAATAAGATTTTTAGTTAATTGATCAATTAGTGTTAAAACTAATAAAACACCAAAAGTAATAAGTGCATTAATTATTAATCTTTTTTTATTAAAACTCAAAATTTTTGTTTTTCAATTCTTGAAAAAAATGTTAATTTTGTCCATCTTTTAAAACCTCAAAACATCTTAAACATATGTCATCTTTAATTTGAGTCATTTCAAAGTGATTTCAACATCTTTGACATTTTAATGAATCAAAAGCAGTAACTTTAGTTTCATTTGCAAATTCCACTGTACCAACCATTAAGAGTTTAACTAAGTTAATTTTTTTAATAAATTCACTGTCTGTTTTTATATAAACTTTAGCTTCATTTTGTCTTTTGATAGCTCCATTTTTAATTTGTTCTTCAATTAATTTATATATTTCATCTTTAAGTGTAAAGAACTCTTTTCACTCTTGATCTATTTGTTCATCAATTTTTTTCTCTTTTAAAAAGTCTTCTAAGTGAATTGAAATTTGTTTATTTTCTTTTTTAAAGAAAGAATAAGCTTCTTCGGTTGTTGTTGGTAAAATAGGAGCTAAAGAAATTAAAAGTAATTGAGTTAAGTTGTAAAGGTTTTTTTGAATCATTAATCTTTCTGGCGAATTTTTTTTATCTGCATATAAACTATCTTTAGTTATAGAAAGATAAAATCCAGAAAAATCAATAATGAAATTATTTATTTCTTTTACAACCAACAAGAATCTAAAGTCATTATAGTGCTTAATAATTTCATTATTTAACTTATTAATTTTATTAGCAATAAATTCATGTATTCCTTCAAGTTGAATATTGTCAATTTTTTCATAATCAAAATCATTAATATTTCCAAGTAAAAATCTAATTGTATTTCTTATTTTTCTGTATATTTCTATGTTTTGTTCAAAAATTTTAGTTGAATAAGAAATATCATCAGAATATTCGCTGTTGGAAACTCAAAGTCTTAAAACATCAGCTCCGTGTTTGTTAATTAGGTCAATTGGTTCAACTCCATTACCAAGAGATTTAGACATTTTTTGTCCTTTTTCATCAACAATAAATCCGTGTGAAAGCAGTTCTTTATATGGAGCAGTTCCTCTATAAACTACTGAATTAATTAAAGAAGAGTTAAATCAACCACGATATTGATCTGAACCTTCAAAGTATAAATCAAAAGGTTTTGTTGTTCCTTCTATTTCTACTCCTATAGAAGTAGAACCAGAATCAAATCAAACATCCATAATATCTTTTTCTTTTGTTCAACCTAAATTTCTATATTTTTCAGGTAAAAGATCATCAACTTCTTTTTCATATCAAACATCGCTTCCGTTTTGTTTGACTAAATTAATTACATAGTCAAAAATTTCTTCGTTAATCACAGGATCTCTGTTTTTATCATAGAAAATTGTGATTGGAACTCCTCAAGTTCTTTGTCTGGAAATTGTTCATTCAGCACGATTTTCAATCATTTTTGATAAACGTTTTTTACCTCATTCATTGAAGAATTTAACTTCATCAATAGCTTCTAAAATTTTATTTTTAAATTTATCAATTGAAACAAATCATTGTGGTGTTCCTCTAAATATAATAGGTTTTTTAGTTCTTCAATCATGTGGATATGAGTGTTTTATAAATTGTAATTTTAATAATTCACCTTTTGATTCTAAAAACATTCCTATTTCTTTATTAGCGTCTTCATAGAACATTCCTTCATATTGTTCTGCTTCTTTATTTAGAGTTCCATCATCAGCAACGTGCATTATCATATCTAGATTTTCTTTTTTACCAATTAAGAAGTCATCTTCACCAAATAAAGGAGCCATATGAACAAGACCAGTACCTGCTGTGATTTCTACGTGATGTCCTAAAACCACTTTACCAGTTAAATCTCTTTTTATAGGTCTTATGTATTCTGCTCCATATAATTCTTTCCCTTTTGTAGTTTCAAGAATTTTATATGATTCTCATTTAAACTCTGCTGCAAGTTTTTCAACCAATTCAGTTGCTACTATATAAATTTTTTCTTGTACTTGAACTCTAGAATAATCAAAATCTTGCCCAATAGCAACACCTGAGTTAGCAATTAAAGTTCAAGGAGTTGTTGTTCAAATAATTAGATTATCATTTTCTTTTATAAAGGAATTTCCCTTTGTAACAAGATAACTAACATAAATTGAAGGAGATCTGTGTTCTGCATATTCTACTTCAGCTTCAGCTAAAGCTGTTTGGCTTGAAGGTGATCAATATACTGGTTTTAATCCTTTTCTTAATAAACCATCTAAAGCCATTTTTTTAAGTAATTCAAGTTGTTTTGCTTCAAATTCAGGTCTTAATGTTATATAAATTTCTTTAAAATCACTAAGCATTTGTAATTTTTGCATTTGATTTTTTTGATTTTCTATTTGCTCTAAAGCATATTTTTTTGATTCTTTTCTAAGTTCTAAAATAGAAAAATCTTTTTGATTTTTATTCAAATTCTGTAGCATTTTTAACTCAATAGGTAGACCATGAGTATCTCAACCATTTACAAAAGGTGAGTAGAAACCACTCATACTTTTATATCTAACTATAATATCTTTAATAATTTTATTTAGAGCATGTCCTAAATGGATGTTTCCATTTGCATAAGGTGGACCATCGTGTAAAACATATTGTGGTTTACCTTTATTTTTCTTTAAAACTTGTTGGTAAATTTCTTTTTCGAGTCAGAATTGTCTGTATTTTTTTTCTTTTTCAACTAAATTTGCCTTCATTTCAAAATCTGTTTGAGGCATATTTAAAGTATCTTTATATTGTTTTTCCATAACTACTCCTTTTTAAATAAAATAAAAATCTGCATTCAAGGACTAACGTACCACCTTGAATCAGATTCTCTTTTTTGTTCGTTTCGTGAACCAAACGCCTTGTTAGGTCTCGGAAGTGATATTCAAAGGATCCAGATTGACTTGCACCAACCGTCAATTCTCTAGTGCTTTAACTCTTTGAACGTGTCTTCGTCATCGATATTCTATTATTTTTAAATTATATAAAAAAAATAGAAAAAATTCATTTTTTTGTTTTTAAATTATTGTTTATTTACAATTTTTATCCAAATATAAATTATTCAACAATAGTTTTGAGTTTTTTAGATGTATGTCTTTTAAAGTATAGTGTATTTACTAAAAGTAAAATATTGGAAAGAATCATTATAAGAGCAGCTATTCAAGGAAAAATTAATCCACTAATAGCTAAAGGAATTGCAAGTGAATTAAATAAGAAAGCTCAAATAAAATTCATTTTGATAACCATTAATGTTTTTTTAGCTAAATAAATTGCTTGATAAACAGCATATAATTCATTAGTCATTAATGAAATATCGGCTGTACTATTTACCAAATCAGACCCACTTGCAAAAGCAATTCCTAAATCTGCTTGTTTAATAGCTAAAATATCATTTAGGCCATCTCCAACAAAGATAGTTTCACCTTTTTCTTTGTATTCACTTATTAATTTGAGTTTATCTTCTGGTTGCAATTGTCCGTAAAATTCCTTTATATTCAACTCAGATGCAATTTGTTTTACAACTTCTTTATTATCTCCAGAAGCAATAACTACTTCTAATCCGAGTTTATGAAATTTTTCTATTATTTTTTTAGCATCTTGCTTGATTTGATCACCAAGAGCATAAACAAAAACTATTTTATTGTCCTTTGAAAGAGCAACATAACTATATGCTTCAAAAGAATTGATTTTTACTTTGTCAATAAAACCTTTTTCTAACATTTTTTTATAAGATCCAAGTTCGTATTGACTTTGTTCAAATTCACCTATGATTCCATATCCCGGAATCTCTTTTTCATTAGAAATAGAAACGGGATTAAATTTTTTATAATTAGTTATAACTTGAGATAAAGGGTGGTGAGATTTGCTAGCTAAACTTTGAACAATTGTTTCAAAATTGCTATCTCCAAAAACTTTAACAATTTCAGGTTTTCCTTTTGTTAATGTTCCTGTTTTGTCAAAAATTAGGTATTTTGCTTTTTTAAGTTTTTCATAAACATCAGCAGAAGAAAAGAGAATTTTATTTTTTGTTGCAAGTCCGCTTGCAGAATAAATAGCAGCAGGAGCCGCAATTCCAAAAGCACAAGGACAAGCTATAACAACAACAGTTACGCCAATTTTTATTCCATAATAAATTGGTTGTAGATCTTTTTCTAAATAAGAAGGTCAATACTTAGAATCAATTAGATATAAAGAAATTGTTCAAGCAAGAAAACTTATAAGAGCAATTGATAAAATAACAGGAATAAAATATTTAACTATTACATCAGCTAATCTCTGTATTTTCGAAGTTGAATCAACTATATTTTCAAGTTTATCAATGATTTTAGCAAGAGTAGATTCTCTTGCTGTTTTTTGTACTTGAATTTTTAGTGAAGCAGTTAAATTGATAGCACCAGAAACCACAAAATCCCCTGGTTGCACGGTTTTTGGTAAAGGTTCACCATTAATTGCTGCCATATCTAACTCAGAAGTATTTTCTAAAATTATTCCATCAATAGGCACGTTTTGCCCTTTTGGTAAAATGATGACATCACCTACTTTTAAAGTACTTGTTGATACTTTTTTAGTTGTTCCATCTTCTAAAACAAGCATTGAATAGCGATTTTGTAATTTTAATAATTCTTTAATTCCTATACTTGATTTCCTCATTAATTTATTTTCTAAATAGTGTCCAATGGACACAAAAAGAAGTAAAGCAGAAGGAACCTCTCAAAAATACATTTCTATTTTGTAGTATCCACCATCTTTAGAAAATAAAGTATATAAAGTCATTATTAATGAGTAAAAATAAGATATATGAACCCCGATTGCAATTAAAAGGTTCATATTCATTACACCTTTAAATAGTCTTACATAGTTTTTGAAGTATTCTACCGAAACTGCAAAAACAATAAAGGTTGCAAGAATCCCTAAAACTATAAAAACTCAATTTTGTTGATTATTATAAATAATTTCGTGTTTATTGTTAATTGCACCAATTATATTAGTTAAAATAACTAAGAAAAAAGGGATAAAGATGATAATTTGAATTACCATATTGTTAAATGGGGTTCAAATTCATCTTAAAAATTTTGACCAAAATTTTTTAGTATGGTTCAGCATCATATCCAGCCTGTTTTGCTAATTTTATAATTAATTCATCTGGATAAAGTTCATCATCTGCATCTACTTTTAACATTTTATCCATTAAATTAAGTGAATATTTAATTTCAGGATATTGTTGAAACTGTTTATCAATATTTGATTTACATGATGCACATGAAACATTGATAGTAAAATATCTTGACATTTTTTCCTCCTTGTTTTTATGAATAAATTTAAATTTATTTCGATTATATTATATAAACGCACTTAAAAATTTTTTATTTTTTTATGTTTTGAATAAAAAAAAGGCAAAATTTTGAGATTTTTTATTTTGTAGTGAATAATTTTATCTACAAAAAACAGAAAAAAATAAAAATAAATAATAAAAATGTTATAATTTTATATATTTAAATTAATGAGGTAATATGAAAAAAGAAATGACGTTAGAAGAAAAAGAAGTAAAACAAGAAAAATCTCAAAAAAAATCAAAAGAAAGTAGAAAAGCTAAAACAAGACAAGGAAGAAATAACAGATGACTTTGAGGAATTTTCTTAGGATTTGCATCTGCTGTATTTTTAGGTGCTTCTGTTTGACTAATTGTTCAAAAAGTGCAAAGAGATAATTCTGTAAATCCATCTGTTCCTACAACTCAAAGAATTCAAGATGATAAAAATAAAGACAATTCTAACAAAGAAGCATAAACTTCAACTAACAATCCAAGCACTACTACAACAAACTAATTTTTAGAACCTTAAGAAAAGGTTCTTTTTTAATATTTGTTTTATAAAAATATTGTAAAATTTATAAATATGAAGAAAGAGAATATAAGAAATTTTTGTATAATTGCACACATTGATCATGGAAAATCAACATTAGCTGATAGAATACTAGAATTAACTGGTGCTGTTGCTAAAAGGGAATTAAAAACTCAACATTTAGATTCAATGGACTTGGAAAAAGAAAGAGGAATTACAATAAAATTAAACGCTGTACAACTAAAGTACAAGGATTTTACTTTTCATTTGATTGATACTCCTGGTCATGTTGATTTTACTTATGAAGTTTCTAGATCGTTAGCAGCAACAGAAGGAGCTTTACTTCTTGTTGATGCTACACAAGGAATAGAGGCTCAAACATTAGCTAATGTATATTTGGCAATTGATAATAACTTAGAAATCATTCCAATAATCAATAAGGTTGATTTACCTTCTGCCGATCCAGAAAGGGTTAAAAAAGAAATTGAAAATGTTATTGGAATCCCCGCTGATGAAAGTGTGCTTATTTCTGCAAAAACTGGTCAAAATATTGATCAAGTTTTAGAAGCAATAATTAGTAAAATTCCCGCACCTAAAGAAGCAGATGATAATAAACCTTTAAAAGCTTTAATTTTTGATTCTTATTTTGATCCATATAAAGGAGTTGTTCTTTTAGTAAGAATTGTAGAAGGAAAAATTAAAGTTGGAGATAATTTCTTTTTATTTTCTTCAGGAAAAAAATTTCACGTGGTTGAATTAGGGGTTAGAACTCCTGCTGAATTAAAAAAAGAAGAATTAGTTTCTGGTGAAGTTGGTTGAATTGCTGCTTCTATTAGAGATGCTAAGGATATTTCTGTAGGAGATACCATTACTTTAGTTGA
Organism: Mycoplasma sp. CB776; assembly: GCF_054343395.1. Classification (NCBI taxonomy): domain Bacteria; kingdom Bacillati; phylum Mycoplasmatota; class Mollicutes; order Mycoplasmatales; family Mycoplasmataceae; genus Mycoplasma; species Mycoplasma sp. CB776. The sequence continues at coordinate 5,711 of NZ_JBTGVD010000021.1, read as the reverse complement.
TAATCCAGCAGATAGTGCTTTACCAGGTTATAAAAAACTAAAACCTGTTGTTTATACAGGATTTTATCCAATAGATGGAAAGGATTATGATTTATTAAAAGAGTCTTTAGAAAAAATTTCTTTATCAGATTCTTCAATAACTTTTGAACCAGAATCCTCAAAAGCTCTTGGTTTTGGTTATAGAATTGGATTTCTTGGAATGCTTCATATGGAAATACTACAAGAAAGATTAGAAAGAGAATTCAATATTGATTTAATAGCTACTGCTCCTTCTGTAGAATTTCATGTATATAAAACTGATGGTTCAATGGAAATTATTGCTAATCCTTCTAATTTACCTGATCCAACATTTATTTCAAAAATTGAAGAACCTTATATTAAAGCATCAATTATAGTTCCTGAAAATTATGTAGGTTCTATTATGGAATTATCACAAAATAAAAGAGGAACTTATGTTGACATTGAATTTATAGATGCTAACAGAAGAAGGGTTATTTATGAATTACCTTTAGTAGAAATAATTTTTGATTTTTTTGATAAATTAAAATCTATTTCTAAAGGATATGCTTCTTTTGAATATGAATTAATAGGATATAGAGAATCTAATTTAGTTAAACTAGACATCCTTTTAAATGGAGATAAAGTCGACGCTCTTTCAATGATTGTACACAAAGATTTTGCTTATAATAAAGGAAGGGAACTAACTGAAAAGTTAAAAGAAGTTATTCCACGTCAATCATTTGAAGTTCCTGTTCAAGCGGTAATTGGTTCAAAGGTAATAGCAAGAGAAACAATAAAAGCTTATAGAAAAGATGTTACAGCAAAATTATATGGTGGAGATCCAACCAGAAGACAAAAACTCCTTAAAAAACAAAAAGAAGGAAAAAAACGTATGAAAGCAATAGGTTCTGTAGAAGTGCCACAAGAAGCATTCTTAGCAATTTTAAAAACTGACAACAATGGTGGTAAAAAATAATGAAAATAACACCACTAAATAACACGAAAACTGTTAGATTTACTCATTTTAAAGTTGCAGAAACAGACAAAAAACAACCAAAATATAAAAGTAGTTATAAAGATCCTGAAAATGTAATTCCCACAGGTGCTTATAAAATTTTTGCTCTTGAAAATAAAATCATACTATCTATGCTTTTGTTTTATTCAATAATGATATTAATAATTTCTATTTTAATAACGCTTATTGCAACAAATAGTTTTAAAGCAATGAAAATTGTTGATAGAGATTATAGTTGAAGTTGATTTATTATTCCTGTTGGTTTATTATCATATTCTTTTTTTAAATTTATAATGAAGTTAATTGAATTTTCTTCTATTAAAAAGGCTTTAAAGTTTTATAGAATAGAATTAGAAAAAAATACACAAGCTATTCCAACATTTATAGCTCAGTTGTATAAAAAGTTAATAAAACAACAAATTCATCACAACTGATTCTTAGTCTTTTCTATATTTTATATGGGTATTTTTACTTTATTTATATGATATTTTAAAGATAAAAATTATCACGATATATTTTTAAATTTTAAAGCTTGAATTAGTGCTTTAAGTCCCAATCCACAATTGCTTTCAATAATTCTTTCTTTAATTATTTTAGGAAATATTGTTATTTGAGCAATATTGACTATAGCAAGAAAAAAAAGAACAAATGATATACAAGATTATTTTGGTTATCAAATAGTTAAAGATACAGAAATTGATCAAATGAAGATTAAAATGAATAAAGGATATTTAAAATTATTTTTCTTATCTATTGCTATCATTTTAATTCTTCCTATAATTACCTTATTGATAGTAAAAAGAATAATTTTAAAAAGAAAAAAATAAAGGAAATTCCTTTATTTTTATTTTATTTGTTTTATTTAGAACACAAAAAGAAAATCGAAGAAGCTTGAATTTTTCTTAGCTCATTTTAAATATCTTTCGTGTTTATCAAGTTGCTCAATTGCATCTAATGCAGCATAATATTTACTTAATGTAGAAATTCTTACTGATTTGTTTTTAGATAATGAAAGTTGAATTTCTTCATCTCCTGCTTTTTTTCCTAATTGTTTTAAAGCTTTTCTATTATTAACAAAATTAATTATAAAAAATATCAATAAAATTATAGATATTAAAATTGTTATTGCTGAAATAATTGAATATGCTATTTTATATGAATTTTGTCTTTCTAAAGGAAGAATAGCATAAATTATTCCGTGAAAAATTGAAAACAATGCAAATAATATAAAAGGCAATCAAAACATAAAGAAATTTTCTCTAGAAGCATAACCAATAACTTTTTTAATTTTTGTTTCTTTAATTGTAAGTTCAACTTGAGTATTTTCTTTATTTTTCATATCACTCCTATTTGTTATGTAATAAAATTACTAAATAATTATAATACAAAAAGCGTTTTTATAAAAGAACTGAAAAAAAGAAAAGAATTTTTAAAAACTCTTTTCTTTATTTTTCTTTATATAATCATAAAGGATTTTGTTTTACTTTAAAATAAACATAAATTTCTAAACTATAAAAAGAAACAGAAAGAATATAAATTAAAGTAGAAAATAATGTTAAGAAAACTGCAACAGATAAAGAAAAATGGTTATTAAATAATTGATAAATTACATTAACTAAACCACCTAATGAAGCAAAAACATAAGTGTTATAAGTTAGTAAATTGAATTTTTCTATTTTTCCTCATACATGAGTTTTTCTAAATGTTTTATAAGGTTTTTTAATTCTGTTATATAAAATAGCAGCAGATGCTATATTTCATAAAAAGAAAATTATAATTTGAATTATTGGTAATCACATATTTTAATTATATTAAATTTTATAATAATTCTCCATAATTTGATATAGATTCAATTCATTCATTTAGATTTTCAATTGGAACTGTTTTAAATTCTTCTAATTTTTTTTCTAACTCTTTAATATCACTATTAATTTTTTCTCTTTTTTCTCCAAAGGCAAAAAAGGAAGAAATAGAAGTAAGTAAGGTTGTTAAAGCAGAAGCTAAAGTTATTTCTAGTAAGTAATAAATTGATTTTTCTGTTCCTTTTATGTCAGGAAATTGATTAAATCTTAATGAGTATAAGTTGAATACAATCATTAAGGAAGTCATAACTATTACTAAAATATTAAGTAATAAAAATAAATAGTATGAAATTATAAATTTTCTTTTGTACTTGTTTCTTGTTTTATTTACAAGTTGTAATAATTCCTTTTCTTCCATATTTTCTAGGTTTTTTAATACATATTTTTTATGTGTTTGACTTGCAAGAATAGTTTCTGAAGACACATCACTTTCTCTATCTAGATAGTTTCATTTTAATATTAAAAATAATCTTTTTAAAAGGATTTCTCCTTTATGTTTGTTTTTTTTGTACAGACCAAGATTAGCATCATATAGAGCTTTTTCTAGTTTTATAGTAGTAAGAGCTTTTTTATTTTTCTTGTATTTTGCTTGCATTGCAAAGAAAGAAATAATAGATGTTATGAAACTACCTGAAGCAGATAATCAAGCAATTATAATTGCATAGTTATTTCTAAATTCGCTGTTTGTGAATTGTTCTGGCAATACCGGTCTAAATCTTTCTCCTACTCCGGCTAAAAAATAAGCAGTAAGCATAGAACTTAAAAAGACCAAAATAAAAGTCACAAAAGTTAATGTAAAGAAAAGAAATCTTAATACAAAAACTTTGGAAAAAAGAATATTATATATTTTCTTGTATTTTTTTTCAATTTCCATATTAGTTTACCTTCTTCAATAGAGTTGATTTTAATTCTTTTTTTAGACTTTTTTTGTTTCTGTTAATTAGTATAGGTTCAACTAACTCTAATTCTTTCTTAAATTGTTCAATGGTATATTCTTCATCTTGTGATTCATATTTTATGAGTAAATAAGTTAACTGTTTTTGGACTTTTTTATATTGATTGTAGTGAAAAGAAGTTTTAAATATAGCTAAAAATAAACTTAGGAAAAAGATGGTGATAAGAAATACAACAAAAATCGCAGTATATGAAAGAGTTTTTAAAATTTCAATTCATTGACTTTTTGAAGTTATGTGTCTTCCTATCTCTGAATTATCTTTAACTAACTCAGTGGCAGCATAGTCTAAATAGATAATAGCGCTAATTATAGAGTAAATATTTAAGATAATAATTAATGCTGAAAAAGCAATGTTTGCTCAAAAATATATTTTTGATATTTTTTTCAAACTTTTTATCTTATTTTCTATATGTTTTATTATTTTTACATTAGGTTTAAACATCTATTTCTCCTTTCTCTATTTCTTTATAAAATTTAGTTAATTTAGTTTTTGTTTTTTTCAATGAATCAAAAACTGCACTTCTTGTTGTGGCACAAATTTCTGCAATTTCTGCCAATGAAAGATCTTCAAAATAAAAAAGCTGGAAAATTTGTTTTTGATTTTGTGTTAATAATGAAGAATATTTATCGAATAATTTAATTAATAAATCTCTATCTTCGATATTACTCATTGCTTTCCTTATTCATAAAGTCTTTAGTTAAAGCATAAATAAATGCATCTAAATCAAACTCTTCTAAATCTTCCATTTTTTCACCAAGACCTATTAATTTAACATCTAAATCAAGTTTTTCCTTTATGGAAAGAATTATTCCACCTTTACTTGTACCGTCCATTTTAGTTAAAACAATACCAGAAATAGGGGTTACTTCTTTAAAGTGCATAGCTTGAGAAATTCCGTTTTGACCTGTAGTTGCATCAATAACTAATAAAGATTCATGAGGTGCTTCCGGTATTCTTTTTTGAATAATGTTATTAATTTTAGCAAGTTCATTCATTAAATTAACTTTATTTTGTAATCTTCCGGCTGTATCTATTATTAATAAATCATAGTTTTCAGCAATCGCTTTATCTAAAGACCTATAAACTATTGAAGCAGGATCGTGTTCATTTGGATTAGGCATAATAATATCCGCTCCTGCTCTTTGTGCTCAAATAGATAATTGTTCTACGGCAGCAGCTCTAAAAGTGTCACCAGCAGCAACTAAAACTTTTTTATTTTGGTCACAATATTTTTTTGCTATTTTGGAAATAGATGTTGTTTTTCCTGAACCGTTAACACCAACCATTAAAATAATATTTAAACGGTTTTCTTCGATGTTTAGTTGAGTGTTAATTATTGAATTATTGGCATAAATTGTGTAAATTTTGTCAGCAATAATTTCACCTATTAATTTAGGATCACTAAGATTTTCTCTTTTTACTTCTTTTTTTATTTCATAAATAATCACTTCAACAAGCGAATAAGAAATGTCAGACATAATAAGAATTTCTTCTAATTCTTCAAACATTTCTTCATCAATTTTTTTATAAGAATTTTGTAAATTTATAATTTTTTCAGTTAAAGAAACATTGGATTTTTTTAAACCAGCAACGTATCTTTCTACTTTGTCTTCTTTAATTATTTTCTTTTCTAAATCTTTTTCAATTTTCTTTTCTAATTTTTCTTTTTTCTTTTCTAATTCAAGTTCTTTAAGTTTTTCTTTATCTTCTTTTGAACCGAATAATCTTGTTTTTAGTTTTTCAAAAAATTTCATAATTATAATTATAAATGTTTATAAAAAAAATTCTAAAATATAAATAAAAAAAGTACCTTCAGGTACTTATTGCTTAATTGTAAGATCAAGTGCACCACTTTAAAGTAAAATTTAAAGTATGGGA
>NZ_JBTGVD010000020.1:0-22322 GCF_054343395.1 Mycoplasma sp. CB776 | reverse complement strand
TTACCAGTGATATCACTGGTAAAATGTGTCCCAATAAATTGTCCCACTTTATAAAATTAAAGTTAACATCTTATTAATGAATATTTAAATAAATAGTTCATTACACTTAATTATCTAAATTTAGATAATGAAAACCCCATTGCTCCACAATGAGGTTTTTTTATTATTTTTGATTATTTTCTCTTTATTTAATGAAAAAATATAATAGATAAAATGGATATTGAAAAAACTATTCAAATAATTAAAGCATTTTTAAAATAAATTGTTTTTGTTTTTTTGTAGTTTTTAGATAAATTAGAATCAATACTAATAAGTGATTCAATGTTTTTGTATTTATCTACTCTTTTTTCTCCTAAATAAAGTGTTAATAACATTAATCCAGATAAAATATTAGGTACTAATCAGTAGAAAATTTTAAGTGAAAAACTAAATATTTTAAGATTGTTTTCTAAATCAACAACATTTTTGTCAACAAAAATATTTTTAAAAATTACTAATAATAATCAATCAGATGTCCCTATTCCACCAGGTGTTGGAGAAAGGTTATTTGCTGTATTTACAAGAGCACTTCCTGCTAAAAAATTTAAGAATCAATACATAAATTGACCTGGTGTATTATATACTTCAAGTATTTTAGGTTGAATTATTAAAGCAATAAAAATAGCGCCATTTAATACGAAATTTAAAATTTTATATAAAAATATACACTCTAAAAATAATTTAATATCTTTAAAGACATTTTTAATATTGTTTTTAAATTCAGAGAATTTATTTTCTAAAACTATTTTTTTTCTATCTAAATTACTAAAATAATATAAAGGATGAAGTTTATGAAAGAAAATGATAACTCTTATAATAAAGTGTTGAACTGGTTTAACAACTGAAATTAGTAGAATAATAAAAAACAGAACAATATTTAATAATATTCCTAAAATTAAAGAAATAAAAGTTATTATTTTTTTAGCATCTATATCAACTAAAAGAGTATCTCTATATAAATAAAAACCTAATGGAATAAAAATAAAAGAAGTTATTAAAATAGATATTTGTTGAAATAGTGATGATAAAGCAAATGCAGAAGCTAAATGTGATTTATTATACCCTTTTTTCTGTAAATATCAATATGAAGATAAATCACCACCAAAAGCAAAAGGAGTAATATTTTGAACAATAGTTCCTATAAAAATTGCTAAATATAAATGTTTGAACTTAACTTTAGTTCCTTGTTTTTTAAGTATTCTATAGAGCATAAACGTGCTAAATAGATAATAAAATAAAAAGGATAAACCAATTGCAATACTAAAAAATCTATTTAAATAATTATTTAAAAATATGTTGTAAAAAATAACAAATATTCCTAAAACTCCCTCAGCATCACTTTCTTTAGTTCTATAAATGGTTGAAAATAAAATTACAAAGATCACAAAGATTATTACTAAAAACGAAGCGAACTTAAAAATGTTTTTAATCTTACTATTTATGTTTGTTTCTTTTAATGAAATAGAAAAATCTATAATTTCTTTTTTGATTTCATCTTCTTTTTTAATTATTGAATTGATTTCTTGTTTGTGTATAAAGGTTGAAAAAGTAGAAAATTGTAGTAAATTTTGCACTTTATCAAAATAGAAATTAATAATAAATCCATTTTCTAAAGTTAGTTTTATAGAAATTGTTCTTTTTGAATAAAGATTTTCCTGCTTTTTAAGATCAAACTCTAAAATTTTATATTTAGAAATCATTTTTTCTCTTTTGATTTTTTTAACAAATTTTAAAAAGGAGTTAAAACTCATAGCTATAGTTTGATTAAATCTTGAAACATTAACATCAATTTCTTTTTTTATCTTTGTTAATGAATTGCAAATATCTTTTTTATTGTTTTTAAAATAATCAAAAACTTCTATATTAAATAAAATATCTGCTACATTTTCAAATCCAACTAAATCATTTTTGTTGCTAAAATCGATTTTATAAATTTTAATTCCATCATAAACAAAAACTAAGTTTTTAATCTTATTTTTGTTTTTAAACACAAAATCAGTTAAAGAAATTTCTTTTGGACTTTGTATAATATTAGTAATTCCTTTATCTCTTAAAAGTCTTTGAAAAATAGATAATTTATCATCTAAAATATGAAATTCAACATTATTTAAACCATTATTTTTATCACTAATATACTCAACAGTCAGTAAGTTAATATCATCTTGTGTTAATTCTATATATTTATTATTTAAATTTTTAACAAAGATATTTTTTGTTTGCTTTTGAATATTATTAAAAAATAGAATATCTTTTTTTTCTTTTTTTTCTTTTAATAATGTTTGTTTAATTTCTCTTTTTAAAGGAATTTCTTTACCATTTAAAAAGCCATTAAAATGTTTGATAGAAATATTTTTATATGGTAAAAATACAGATAAATCATCTTTTTTGTCAATAGAAATTAAATACTTATTATCAGAAAAAACGGTTTTGTTACTTTTGATAATTCTTTTATCTAAAAAAACAATACCTTCTTCTCTGTTTTGAACTTTATTAAAAGCTAAAGTATTAAATAATTCTAGTTTATTTAAAAATTGTTCTTCTTTTTTTGTTAAGTTATCTCAAGTTCTTTTTTTGAAAACAATTTTATAAAAATCATTTTCTTTTAAAAATAAAATGGAGTAATCATAACTTTGCTTAAAAATTTCGTTTAATGCAAAATCTTTAGTTAAATTATTTTCTGCATTTAAAACTGTTATTTTATTATTTTGATCACTTGATAAGATTTTAATAAAAATTTCTGCAAAAGCATAATTGATATCATCATGATCAAAATATATGAAAATTTTATGATTCTTATTTGATAACTTTTGAAGCATATTTTTAAATAAAGTAGCCTTTAGAAAAACACTATTTTCATTAATTTCTTCTTCAGAATTGCCTAATTTAGCTACGATTTCGGATGAAATTATATTTGCAGTTTTTAATTCATTTTCGGAAACAAAAAATTCTCCATCAGTTGCTAATGAATCCATTTTTTCTGTATTTTCTTCGTTTATATGATTAATTAAATGCTCGTTATTATTATCTATCGTCATTGTATCCTAAAATTATTTTTCTCTTTGTGAACCGAATAAATCAAAAGCTTCTTCTTCAACTTCCTCTATTTCATCGAATTCTCCAGATGGTTCTACAAATTGATCAAACTCGTGAAATTTTGGTAAATCTTGAAGAGATTTTAATTTAAAATAATCGTAAAATCTATTTGTAATTCCATATAAAGTTGGTTGTCCAACAGTTGGTGAAACACCCACCTCTTCTATTATTCCTTTCATTAATAAGGAAGCAACAATTGCATCTGAAGCAACTCCACGAATGTCACTAATCATCGATCTAGTTACTGGTTGTTTGTAAGCAACAATTGCTGCAGTTTCAATAGCTGCATTTGATAATTTGTGTCTTCTTGTAATTGTTACTAAATCAGAAATATATTCTTTAAATTCTTCTCTTGTAGCAAATTTAAAAACATCATTAAATTCAACTACAAAGATTCCACGTTCAAGTCTGTTAAAGTTATCTGCAAATCTTTTTAGCAAACTTCTTGCTTCATTAACTGTGTTTAACTTTAGAACTTGTTGTAATTGTTCAGAAGAAATCCCTTCTTCTCCTTGCATATAAATTAAAGCTTCAATTATTTTATTTTTCATAGTTTGGTCCTTTTTCTATTATTATTGTAGCAAATTGTTCTTCTTGTGTTAAGATAATTTCTTCTTTTCTACTCATATCTAATAATGCTATTAAAGTAATTACAAAGTGTTTTATGGAAGGTACTGAAAAGATCATTTCAAAAGTAACTTTTCCGTGTTTTGCAAATAACTCTCTTATCATTTTCATTTGATCGCCAGGAGTAACACTAACACTATCGATTTTAATTTGTCTTAATTTTTCAGCATGTAATCTTTCAAACATTAAAGTTAAAATTTGCGTTAATTTTGTTTTTGAAGAATTTCCATCCACTTGTGTTCTGTCAATAGGTCTAACAAATTCTTCCAAATCATTTGCTTTTTTAATAAAAATGTGAGATCTTTTTTCTTCTTGCTCTCTTAAAAGTTGAAAAATTGGTTTAAATTGTTGGTATTCAGCAAGTAATCTTAATAATTTTTCTTTATCTTCTTCAATTTCTTGTTTTATAACTTCATCTTTTTCTGCTAAAAGCATTTTTGCTTTTATTTGAATCAAAGTTGCTGCCATAACAAGATAATCAGTCGCTATTTCAAAGTGAGTATCCTTAATTCTATCAATAACTCTTAAATAGTCAGTAGCAAGTTCTGCTAAGTTTATTTCAAAAATATCTAAATTTTTCTCTTTTACTAAAGATAATAATAAATCTAATGGTCCACTAAAATTTTCAATATTTATATCAGCATCATTATTTTTTTCTGCTTCGATTTCTTTTTCAAGATTTTCTTCTATTTTATCTATATTTTCTTTAATTTTGTCTTTTAATTCATTCTCTAATTTTTCCATTATTTATCCTTTTTACTTCTTTTTTCTGGATCGCTAACAATATATTTACTTTCTATTATGTTTTTTACTCTTGCAGCTATTGCTTCATTTGATTGAGAACTAAAACTTAGTGGTTTTATTAAATTATGAAATATAACTTCTACCTTTAATTTTCCTTTTCTTTTGGAATCAAACATTAGTCCACTATAATTAATAGTTATAGGTAAAATTGGTAAAAACATTTTTTTAGCTATTTTAAAAGCTCCTGCTTTAAAATCTTGCATTTTACCATCTTTGCTTCTGGTTCCTTCTGGGAAAATTATTCCTATAGTTTTATTGGTTTTAACAAAATTTCCGAAATCATCTAAAGTTTTAAATGATTCTTTGATTTTAGAACGGTCAATAAAAAATGTATCAATTAAATTTAAAATACTTCTAGAAACTCAATTTTTAGTGAGTTCTTTTTTAGCAAGAAAGGTTAATATTCTTCTTGGATCTGTTTTTAACTCAATATCGGATTGCAAAGCACTAAATAAAATAAAAGAATCTCCATTAGACAAGTGGTTAGCAACAGCAATAAAATTTTTATTAGTTAAATTTTCTTTGCCCTTTACTTCAATTTCAACATTGTATAATTTTAAAATTTTTTCTGCATATTTTAAAATTAAATCGTTTCTAAATTGTGGTTTTAATTCAATTTTTCCTTTTTTATATTTTTTTGCCATTCTCCTAATTTTATTAAATCTATATAATCAAATAGGAGAAAACAGAATTTTTTTAAATTTTATATTCATAATAATATTCCTTTATTCTTTTTTAATTGCTACTGCAATAACTGTATCTTCATCATTTGAGGTTGATATTTCAAAATTTTGAAATTTATACTTTTTGTTTTCTTTATAAATATCAATTTGCTTAAAATTAAAATATTTATTATCTGCTTTAAAAATTGCTTCTTTAATTGCTCACCTTGTAGCTAAAAATTTTTCTTTATTTTCTGTTTTTATAAAAGAATTTCATTCATTTTCTGACAAAATTCTTTTTATAAAATTTTCTTTTTTTCCTTTAAATCTGGAAATTGAAATTATATCTACCCCAATCATATTTATAATTATACTTTTTTTTCGAAAAATAGGAAAAATATTGTATTTTTCTCATTTTTGTATTTTTTCTTACAAAAGTAGTAAAAAAAGGAAATAATAAGTATGCAAAACACTAAAAACAGAGGAATGATCTTAGAAAAAATAATTAATAATACTATTAAATTTTATTTAGAAAATAATATTGCAATTTTTCACAAAAAGAATTTAGATATTTCTTTTAAAAAAGTATCAAATAACAATGAGTTAGAAAATGCAATTATTTCTAAAAAAAGTACTGTTGATTATTATGGTATTTATAAAGGTTTTTTTATTTGTTTTGAAGCTAAAAGCACAAATGAAAATTACTTACCTAAACAAAACATAAAAGATCATCAATTAAAATATTTAAAAAACATTAATGCACATGGCGGTATTAGTTTCTTTATAATATTATTTAAACACTTAGAAAGATTTTTCCTTATTTCAGCAAATAAAATTGATCTAAATAGTGAACAATCAATAAATATTGATTTTTTATCAAAAGAAGGGATTGAAATAGATTTAATGTATCCAGGAATTATTGATTTTGCACCATTTATCGAATCTATTTAATATTATTTGATATAGATTCTTTAAAATGTTTTGCTGGTTTAAACTTTGGAATTTTTTTAGGTTCAACAATATATTTTTCTTTGGTTTTTCAATAAATTGTTTCTCTTGCTTTTTGAGTTGTTATACAAAAAGTTCCAAATTTTGGAATCAAAATTTCTTCTTCTTCATTTAATTTATCCATAACTAAATTAATAAAAGAGTCTAAAAATAAATCACAATGTCTTATGTTTAATTTAGTTCTTTGTGAAAGTTCAACTAAAATTTCTTTTCTTTTCATTATTTATTCTCACCTTTGTTTTTTAAAATTAATTTAATTGGTGTTCCTTTAAAATTAAAATACTGTCTAAGTTGATTCTCAATATATCTTAAATAAGTAAAATGTGCATAATCTTTGTTATTAACAAAAAGTAAAAAAGTTGGAATAGGTCCTTCTACTTGTTTTATAAAGGAAATTTCCAGTCTTTTTCCTTTTAATGATGGAGCAGGTTGACTTATTTGAATTTCCATTAACACTTCATTTAAAAGACTTGCTTGAATTTTTCTTTGTAAATTTTCTTTTACATGAAGAATTTCTTCTTTTAATTTTTCTAATCTATTCTTGTATAAAGCAGAAATAAATACAACAGAAGCTCAATCTAAAAATTTATAATTTTTTCTAAGTTTTTTTTCAAAATTTACCATAGTATTTGTTTCTTTTTCAACCAAATCCCATTTATTTACAACAATAATTATTGGTTTATTTTCTTCAAATGCATAACCAGCAAGTCTTGAATCAAAATGACTTAATTCTTGTGTTGCATCAATTATAATTAAAGATAAATTGCTTTCTGATAAGGAATTCATAGCTCTCATTAAGGCGTAATGATCAACCGATTCAACTAATTTAGATTTTCTTGTTATTCCAGCTGTATCAATAATTTCAAATTCTTGATTATCAATAGTTAAAAAAGAAGATATAGAATCCCTTGTAGTACCAGCTATCGGAGAAACAATAGATCTATTTTCATTAAGAAGAGAATTTAGCAATGATGATTTACCAGCATTTGGTTTACCTATTATTGAAAGTTTAAATTTATCCGATTTTTCTGTATTTTCGAAATTTAAATGAGCAACTACTTCATCTAATAAATCTCCTATACCTTCACTATGCATAGCTGAAAGTGGAAAATATTTTTCAAAACCAAGTTTATAAATTGAATAATCAAATTCTTTGTTTCCTTCTAATTTATTACATGCAACAAGGATTTTTTTTCCACTTTTTCTAAGTAAATTTACTACGAAAAAATCGTCTTTATCTACTTCATTTCTTCCATCAAGCATCAAAATAATTAAATCAGCTTCTTCAATAGCTATTTGTGCTTGAATTCTTATTTGCTCTTGAAAAATTCTTTCTTCAACTTCTATTCCACCTGTGTCTATTATTTTAAATTTCTTTCCTGTTCATTCAACTTCTTCATAAAGTCTATCTCTAGTTACACCAGGTTGATCATGAACTATTGATACACGTTTTCCTATTAATTTGTTAAAAAAAGTTGATTTACCAACATTAGGTTTTCCTACAATTGCAACTATGTTCTTACTCATTTTTCATCCTTTGCTCAACTAATTTTGAAATTTCTTCCACTACTTCTTCAAGAGTCAATTTAGAAGAATCAATTAAAATAGCATCTTCTGTTTTGTGTAAAGGATCATTTTCTCTATTCATATCTTGAAAATCACGATCTTCAATCTCTTTTTTGAGTTTTTCAAAATCTGTTTCAAATCCCATTTCTTTATTTTGTTTCATTCTTCTTAATGCTCGAACTTCTGCAGAAGCTCATAAAAATATTTTTAACTCAGCATTAGGTAAAATAACAAATGTTGTATCTCTTCCATCCATTATTACCCCTTTTTCCTTACTTGAATAATCTTGTAAAAATTTTACTATTTGCTTTCTTATTTCTTTATATCTGGCAATATTACTTGCTCCTCATGAAATAACATCTTGTCTTAAATCATTAGAATTAATTAGCTTATTTTCTAAATATAAATTACCTTTCTGATCTAAATGCAATTTGTCTATATTTCAATTTTCTAATACAAATTTTTCATTTGATATTTGAGAAAAATTATTTTCTCCTAATTTATTTAAAAAATACAAAGAAATTGCTCTATAAAATGATCCAGAATTAATAAATTTTAAGTCATATTTTTTAGCAAGGAGTTCAGAAACACTGGATTTACCAACTCCTGAAGGTCCATCGATAGCTATATTTATTTTTTTCATTTCTATCCTTTCATTTTCGATATTAATTGACTCAACATGTTGAATCTCTTCATCAAAAATATGTGAATCTATATTTATGTTTTCTACAAATGTAATTCTTTCCTTTTTTTCATTTAAAAAAGCATTTAACTCATTTATTTTATTATTTAAAAAATTAAAATTTAAACTTATATTTTTGTCATCTTCTAAATTACTATTTGCTTTTTTTTCTCTATCTAAATTTTCTAAAATTAAAAAATCATCTATTTTTAATGTGCTTTTTTTATTAAAATTTTCTACTATTTTTTTAATTTTATAATAATTTTTCTTAAGTTTTACATCTTTTTCTAAAAGAGCAAAATAAAAAAAAGAGTATCCATTAATAGAATCTCTATATTTTTTTCATTTTTGTCTTCTATTTTCTTTATTTTCATTCATAATTTTAATTAAATTATAAATGAAAATAAGAATATTTTTTTATTTATTTCTTAAATTTTTTCCAAAAATTTTATACTCTTCAGTAAGTCCTTTAATTCTTTCTATAAATCTTGTAACTTTAAATTCTTCATCTTCTTTTTTGTTGTTGTCCACAAAAGAATCTAAATAAATTTTTTTGAGTTCCAATAAAGAATAATTAGAACTAAAAAAAGTTATTTTTGAATTTTCTAAACGATAATTTAAAATTTCGTATAAAACTGAATCTCTGAATCACATTGATTTTTTTTCTAAACCAAAATCATCTAAAAATAATTTATCTACTTTTTTCAATTTTTCTAAAATTTCATTTAAATTTAATGTTTTGGAAGTTATTTTATTATTTAAATAAGTTTGAAAAATAGGAATATTTAAAAAAATTATAGAATTATTTTTTTTAGCAAAATGCACTGATGTAGCTTGTAAAAATTTTGTTTTTCCCACTCCCATATCGCCATAAAAATAAAAGCCATGCTCTAAATTTTTATATTTTTCTATGACTTTTAAAAATCTTGAGTTAATTTTTGTATCTTTTTGTTGATTTTGTTTTAAAAGAGTTTTTAAGTCTAAATCAACATCAAAACTAAAAATTTCTGTTAATCAAAAATTTTGTTTATATTTCTCTTTTTTTCTTTTCTCAGATAAAATAAATACTTTTTTCAAAGTTCCTGTTTCAGTTCTTACGATTGAAACTTCAAAATTTTCATTTTTTTCTAAAACTTGAATAAATAAATCTAAATTTTTTTCAATTTCTTGATCCAAAATTGAATATTGTTCAATTATTTCAGATGTTTTACTATTTCTTTTTATTTCTTGAATTATTAGTTGTTTCTTTTTATCAATTATTTCTTTTTCTTGTTCACTAGAAAAGATATCTAAATTTAATTTCATTTTATACCATTCTCTTTTCTATAAAAAATCTAATATTTTTTCTAATTCATTTTCTGAAACTTCTTTTTCTTTATTTTTAAATGAATTATTAGAACCATTAGTTTCTTCTTCATCTAAATCTAAAATATTAGTTTGGGAACTCTTTTTAAAAGAAAGGGCATCTTCTAACTCATTTTTAATATCCTTTGCTTCAGTTATTTCTTTTTTTAGTAAATCAGATATTATGGTAATAAAATACTTTCTATTTATTTTACCATTAACTTCATAACAAAAACTTAACACTTCATTAATAGATTCTTGACTCATATGAACTAAAAATTTATCAATTTCTTTTACTAAAGAAGGTTTTACAGATTTTTTAGTTAAAAAATTTAAATATCTTTCAGTATTAAAAGTTTCTTTAGCAGTTGAATTGTCATTAACCTTAGTTAATTCAATTTCTACTGTATTAGATATTTTTTGTTCATCGATTTTGAAAACTTCTAAAAAGCTTGTACTAATATCTTCATAATCATCTGTATTAGTTAATTTAACTTCAAATTTATTTATTAATTTTTCTAATTTTTTTTGTCCTATTTTTTTCTCTATTTCATTTAAAAATAATTTATTTTTTAAAATAGTCTCAACTTCTAAAGGTTTTTTTAGTAAAAAAATGTATTCATCTAAGTCTTCTGAATAGTAGGTTCTAATTAAACCAACAGCTTCTAAAAATTGTTTGCTTTTTTTGAATTTATCTTCTTTCATATTTAATTCAATAATAAATTCTTCAATTTCAAAAAATAGAGAACTTAAAGATAAGTTTGCTTTAACTTTATTATGTAAAAAACTAAACAAAAATACAGCTTTTGCCCCAATAATAGGTAAGTAAAAATTCTCTATGATTTCCATATCATAATCTGTTATTCTTTTTTCTAATTCTAATTTATATTTGCTTTTCATTTTACTCCCTAAAATTTTGTTTTTTTATTTAAGTGAAATTATTTTATTATAGTATTTTTAAAGTTGTAAAAAAATCTTCAAAAAAGTTTTCTTTTTCTATATCTTCTCACGAAATATTAACAACTTTTTTGCCTATTTTTCCATTATTTAGGAAATTATTTAATTCAGAAATTTTTTTATTCACACCTTTTTTTTCAATATTTTTTTGCCTTTTTTCTTCGGTTGTTTGAATATTTAAAATTTGTGAAAAAAAACGAAGAAAATTTGCGTTTTTCGTAAATAAATTTGGTATTTCAACAAAATCATATTTATACTTGCTTAAATGTTCTTCAAGCACCGGATAAACTAATTGTTCTAATTTATTTATATTGCCTTTGTCATTAAGAATAAAGTTTCTAATTTCTTCTTTATTTACTTCATCATTTTTAATAAAATTTATTCCTAATTTTTCTTTAATTATAGAAACGCAAACTCCGTTTTTTGCATAGCATTCTTTATAAAAATCATCGGTGTATAAAACTTTATAACCGTATTTTTCTATTTTTTTTAAAAAGGTTGTTTTTCCAGAACCATATTTTCCAATAACTGCTATCATCTTAAAAATTGTCTATTTTCTTTTCTAAATTTTTTAATTCTAAATATTCTAAAATATTTGCTAATTCTTTTGTTCTTCTAAATTTAAAAGTTGTACTTTCTATTGTGTGTTTAGTTGTTGCTTGGTCGTTTAATTTTACAATTTCTCTATATAAATAAACATTTTCTTTATCTGCAAGTAATTTTTCTTTTAAAGAATCTGAAACTTCTTCAATTCTTCTATAAATATTGTCAATATTACTAAATTTATTTAATAGTTTTTTAGCAGTTTTTTCTCCTATACCTTCAACACCTTTGATATTATCAGATTGATCGCCAGCAAGTGCTTTAAAATCAATAACTTGTCTTGGATCCATTTCTTCATAAATATAAAAGTTTTTTCTTGTTTTTAGTGTATATTCTTCTCTTCTTTTGTTTAATACTGATACATGGTCATCTACCAATTGCAATAAATCTTTATCTTCTGAAAATACTATAATTTCATTTTCATTTTCTGAAAATCTTTTTGCTAAGGTAGCAATTAAATCATCTGCTTCAAAAGTTGGAATGTTTTCAAAAACTATATTCATTTCAGTTAATATTTTTTTAATTCAATCAAATTGAATTCAAAGTTCTTCTGGTGCTTGTTTTCTGCCATCTTTATAATCAGCAAGCATTTCGTGTCTTTTTGTTTTTTGAGCAGAATCAAAAGCTAGATATAAACAATCTGGATCAATGTAATCAATTACATTTAATAAAGTGTAAAAGAAAGCGTTGATTGCTGATGTTGGAACACCATCTTTATTATTTAAATTGTTGTAAATTGTTCCATAAAATGACTTAAAAAGTAGTAAATTGGCATCCACTAATAATATTTTTTTATTCATATAACTCCTTTATAATAGATGAAATTTTAAAATCATGATTTTCTTTTTTTAGTATTTCAAATTCATAATAATGATTAATTTTTAGTTCTTTAATTTTTTCTCATTCTCTTCAAAAAATTAATATTTCAATTATTTTTGAACTATCTTTAAGAGTAATTTTACCCATTTCATTATTGTTTTTATCATGGAAAGAAGATTTGGAAACTACTTTTAAAACTAAAATGTGCTTAGTTCCTTTGTGGATATCTGCAAGTTTGATTTTTCCTTCAAATTTACTTGCTTTTTCCTTTGTAAAAGTCATTCCAAGATAAGACAACTCTTTATTTTGAATTAATTCTATTTTAGCATTATCTAGTTCTATTTTTATATCATTTTGTAAAAATTCATTTTTTGTTTTTTCATAAATTTCTTCATTTAAAGAAAAATCATCACCTTGTTTTTCTACGATTATATCTATATATAAAGAAATTTGGTTATATTTTTCTTCAAGTTCAAAGATATTTCCAAATTCTCTTAAAGTATTTGAAAAAATTAAAGTTTTGATAATTGAATCAGTAATTTTATTCATTTTCATTTTTAAACAAAAATCAAAAAATGAAGTGAATTGACCTTTAGATCTTATTTCAATAATTTTTTGTGTTGCAATAATACCAAGACCTTTAATCATAATAAAAGGTAAAATTAATTTATTTTCAACTATAACACAACTATTTAAAGAACTATTTATTTCTGGAGATTCGATTTCAAATTTTAAATTTTGAGCTTCTAAAACATATTTTTTAATTGTTTCATGAGAACCACTTGCATTATTAATTAAAGCAGCATAAAAATATTGAGTATATTTACTTTTTAAATATGCCATTTTATATGCTAAAACAGCATAAGCTACTGCATGAGCTTTGTTAAACCCATATTCTGCAAATTTTTCTATTTGAGAAAAAACTTTTTCAACAGTTTCTAAGGAATAATTATTTGAAAGTGCTCCAGAATAAAATTTTTCTTTTAACTCTTCCATATAATGAATATCTTTTTTAGAAATTGCTCTTCTTAAAATGTCTGCATCAGCAAAATCCATTTTAGCAACAGTTTGAGCTATTTGCATAATTTGCTCTTGGTATATGATAATTCCATATGTGCTTTTTAAAATTTGGTCAAAATCATTAGAGATAATTGGAATTTCTTCTAAACCTTTTTTTCTTTTAGCATAAGTATCAATATTTTTTATTGGTCCTGGTCTAAAAAGAGAGATTATAGCAGCAACATCATCAATGGAAGTGACGGAAATTTTTTTCAAAGTTTCTTTCATTCCTGGTGATTCCAGTTGAAAAACACCGTTTGTTTGTGCTTTTGAAAGTAATAAATTAGTATTTAAGTCATATGTTGGAATATTTTCAATTTTGATTTGCAATCCTGTTTTTGCCTTTACAAGTTCAATCACATCTTGAATAACGCTTAAGTTTTTTAAACCTAATAAATCAATTTTTAATAATCCAAATTTTTCAAGATACTCCATAGGAAATTGAGTTTCTAAAAAATTATTATCTGTATATAAAGTTGGAACTACTGTTTCAATTTCTTTGTCACTAATAACAACTCCAGCAGCATGTGTTCCATGTTGTCGTGGAAGTCCTTCTATTTCTTTAGCTATTTCAAAAACTTCTAAATATAAAGGATTTGAGTTAATTTTTGCTTTGAATTTAGGTATTTTTTCATATGCTTGTTTTAATGAAAAATCATTTGGAATTAATTTGGAAATTTCATTAACTTCTGAAACAGAAATTTTTTTAACTCTCGCAACATCTCTAAATGCCATTTTAGCTCCAAGAGTTTGGAAAGTTGTAATTAGTGCTACATTTTTTTTGCCATATTTATTAATTAAATAATGAATTAATTCTTCTCTTCTTGTATCTTGAATATCTATATCTATATCTGGCATTGTTACTCTTTTTGGATTTAAAAATCTTTCAAAATATAAGTCATATTTCAGCGGATTTATTTCTGTTATGTCTAAAATATATGAAATAAGGGATCCTGATACTGAACCTCTTCCTGGTCCAATAAAAATATTCTCTTCTTTTGCTCACTTAATTAAATCTCAAATGATTAAAAAATAATCTGAAAAACCGAGTTCATTAATAATTTCTAACTCTTTTTTTATTCTTGGTAAACTATCAGCAAATTTTTTTAATTCATCACTTTTAGCATTAGCTTTTTCTTTAATAATATCCATTAAATATTCTTTAGAATCTAAATTTTTATCATTTTTAAATTTAGGTAAAGGATTTAGTTGTGTTGGAAAAATTATATTAATATCATCTATAATTTTTTCTATATTTTTATTGTTTTTTTCATTTATTTCATCCTGCTCACACAAAGCAAAGAAATCATTTTTTATTTCTTTATTATTAATTGAAAAAAGTGTAGATAAAACATCTCTATCTTTTTCTAAAAATAGGCGATTTTCCTTTATAAAAACAGTTTTTTCATCATTTATTTCCTTACTATTTTTGTAGAAGTTAACGATATTTGGAACTTCTTTATTTGTTGCATAAAAACCATAATCAAAATGGTCAATAACTATCAAATTTTCATCATCTAAATCAGAAATAAAAATCTCTTTTTTTGCAAAAAATTCAGAACTTAATTTACTTAATTTTAAGTAACCTTTATAATTTTTAGCAAAAATTAAAAATCTATATTTTTCTACATCTAAATCTATTCCAATTATGGGTTTTAAATTATTTTTTTGACACTCATCAATTAATTTTGCTACTCCAAACATATTATTTCTATCACAAATAGATGCATAAGAAAAATTATTTTCTTTAGCAAAATAAATAAGTTTATCTATTGTAATTGTTGATTCCAAAAAAGAATATTCAGTAATATTATGTAATTTATAATTATATTTTATTTTCATTTCCATAATTTAATTATATAGAAAAACAAATAAGAAAAAAGGAAACTTTTTAAAAATTTCCTTTATGGTCAATAAGGTGATTTGGCGCGCCCGAGAGGAGTCGAACCCCTAACCTTTTGGGCCGTAACCAAACACTCTGTCCAGTTGAGCTACGGGCGCAATTTGGAGGCACCAACCGGATTCGAACCGGTAATCAGGGTGTTGCAGACCCATGCCTTGGCCGTTTGGCTATGGTGCCTTGTATAATTACGTATTTAATTATACAACAAATTTATCTATTTAAATGATTTTAGTATTTTCTAAAAATAAAAAAAATCATTTTGAAAAGAATTAGCCTGTTCTTTTTTCATTTTTTCCTTCAGTAGATATAATCTTAAGCGGTCTAGAAAGTATAAAATGAATAGAATCTTTTTTAATATATTCTCTTTTTTCATCTGTTTTTACATCATAATCTTGTATTTTTCTTTCTCTAGAAAAAGTTAAATCATAATCATAAAAATTTTCTGAATCTTGATTTGCAATTGTTTCAACATTTTCTCTTGCATTTAAATCATTTTCAATGTTATATCAGTCATTTAAATAATTTCGAGATGTAAAACCTAAATTTTCTGTTGTAAATACGTTTATTATAGGCAATGAAGAATTAAACTTATCAATTTCTTTTTGTGAAATACCCGGTATGAATTTTTCTATTTTAGGTTTTGGAATAGAAAATCATTTATAATTTTCATTATCTTCGTATTCAGAAAAACCAAAATTAGATAATAAATTTATTTTAGAAAAATAATTATTTTTATATTCTTTAGGTAAATAAAGTTCGTTGTTAAAAGCAAATCTTCCTTCAATATTTACATTTGGAATTGATAATAATTCTTCCATAATAGAATTATCAATCGAAAAAACTTCATTATAATCTTTATCGCTTTGAGAAAAATTAAATTTAAATTTATATTTGCTTTCTTTTACTAAATAAACATCTTTTCCATTCTTATATTTTATTTTTTTGTTTGGCACAAATTTGTCAATAACGTCCTTATAAACTTGAAATTTAAATCTAAAATCAAATAATCACTTATAAAAAAATTCAGTTTTTTCTTGTTTAAAATATATAAAAATATTTTCGTTATTAAATTTTTCTAATTTTACATATTCATAAGTAGGCTTAAATTCTAATAATTTATCAATATTGATTATTTCATAGTAATCTTGATTATTGAAATCAAATTCTTCAAAATCATCAAATACATAATTATCACTTCCCACGTATTTTTCTTTATATTTATTAAAAAGTTCTTCATATTTTTGTTGTCTTGGCGTTTTTGGAAAATTTGGTTCTTTTGATTTTTCTTCATGATTACAACTTACTACCAAATTTACAGAAGCAAAAGCTAGGATTGCTGCACTAGTTAATAATATTTTCTTTTTCATTATTTAGTCCCTTCTATTTTTTTAGCTCTATATTTTATGTAATCTCTTAGATATGACATCATTCCTTCTTGAGAATCAAAGAATAATTCTTGATTATTTAAATCTATGGTTCACAAATTATAATAGTTAGATTTTATTTCAATAGATTTGTTATCTTCTACATAAAATCTTCTTTCTGCTACAGGAAGAATTAATTTTCCAAGAATTAATCTGTAGTTCAATTGGAAAATTTTAGGATCATTAAATTCAAATAATTCTTCTCTAAAAGGTTGCCCTCTAGAAATAAGGGTGCTTTTTAATCCTGGGATA
Source organism: Mycoplasma sp. CB776 (assembly GCF_054343395.1). NCBI lineage: Bacteria > Bacillati > Mycoplasmatota > Mollicutes > Mycoplasmatales > Mycoplasmataceae > Mycoplasma > Mycoplasma sp. CB776. The sequence continues at coordinate 5,480 of NZ_JBTGVD010000020.1, read as the reverse complement.
TAATATCTTTCTTTTGGTTTCATTCTTTTTAAAAGATATTCTTCTAAATTCGATTCTTCAGTTTGATTAGCTAATTCTGTAATATTGGTATATCTTGAATTATAATTGTAGATTTTTTTCTCTGCATCATCTATTGAAATAAAGTTTTTTAAAATTCCTATTTTGGTATTTTCTAAAAATAAAAATTCTTTGTTTTTTCAAAAGTATTGATTAAAATTTTTTAAAATATTAAGCAATTTTTCATCTTTTTTAGTTTTGTTATTTTCATAATAATCTAATCAAATGTTTCTTAATTGATTTAATCCATTTATAGTAGAATCAGTTTTATTTATATATTTTATTTTTTGATTATTAAATGGATTTTTTATTAATTTTTGATGATTAATAATTGTATAATCATTTTTTTCAATATTTTCAAATAATGATATATTATTTTGATTTTTATAAACAAATTTATCATTTAAAGAAAAGAATTTGCTTTTCATAAATATTTTATATTTTTTATTATTTATGTCTTTAATACTATTAATTATTTTACTTTTCATTAAAATATTAAAATTATTTATCTTTTCTTTAGTTTTTTTCACTCCAGTTTTAGAAATTAAATTGTTTATATTATAAAATACAGAATCATAATTAGATGTTAAATTATTACGTTTTTCTTCAATACTTTTAATTAATATTTTTTTCATATTTAAATCTAAAACTAAATCATTGTTAAATTCTTTATATTTTTCTTTTAATTGAGAATTATTTTTCAACATTTTCTCTAATGTTGAAATCATTTGCTGTTTTAAAATTTTTACATTTAGATTTTTAATTCTATTTTCAAAAACTCTTTTTAATTTATTTGTATCTAATTTTAAGTTAACTTCTATATTAAAATTATTTCATGCTTGTGCTGAATCATAAGAATCTAAAATACTTACTGGTGCTTTAGAAAAACCAAAATATCTTACAATTGCTTGTTCATCTAGTTTTCATTTGGTTTTTGTTTTTATATTCATATTATTTATTGATAAAAAGTTTTTATCTTTGAGTCTAAGTGTAACATCTCCAACTTTATTTACAAAAAAATTATATTTCTGTTCTAAATCCGTTGTAAAATAATCATTAGAATTTTTCATTGTTTCTAAAACATTTTCTACATTATATTTATCTATATAATTTTGACTAACATTTTTTTCTAAAGTAAGACCATTTTCATCATTTTGAATAATAGATCAATTGCTTTCATTATCATTAATTGAAACTTCAAAACCACTATTTGTTTTGTTTTTATCACCTTTTGTTTCAACTAATTTAAATTGTAGTTTAAAGACTTTTTCGTTTTTCATATCAAATAAATCATCAATAAAATTATTCATAACATTTTCTAAATAATTTTCTAAATCAGTATTGTCTCTATGATAAATATAGTCATTTCCATTTAGTGTAATTCCTTGTTTTTCCTGATTAATTTTTACATTTTCTAAATCATCTTTATGACGTATAATTACATTTTCTTTTGCTAAAATATCTCTCAATTTATCTATATCATCCTGTATAAATGGATTGATTTTTAAATCATATTCTGGTTGATTTACTTCTTTAACTTTAAATTCATAAAACGGATTGTAAGTTAAATTTTCTTTAATTGCTTCAACTATGCTTAACTGCGCTTCTTCTTGAGTATCAAAAGGATTGTTGAAACTATCAAAGTATTTTTTAACTATTCTGTTTTCAGAAATATATGAATCAATTGCAAGTCTTTGATTATCAACGTAATTTCCAAAAATATCTCTGTATGCAGGTTTTATTTTTTCTCGATCATATTTATAAAGTTTTTCTGGTTCAAGAAAAACTTGACCATATTGATTATTTGTATCTTTAAGACCAATTGCACTTGTAAATCTTCTGTTTCCTATTTTTAACAATTCATTTAAAATTTCTTGATGATTTCTAAATGATTTAGGCACACCATTTATTTCTATTACATATAAATGTCCTGTTTCTGAATCACCAAAAGCAGAAACAGAAATCACTGGTAAAGCAACATAAGTTGCTGCTGTTAAACTAAATATTATTTTTTTCATTATTTACTCCTTTTTACTCAATAAAATATATTTGTAATGTAGTTAATATTATTTCGAAATTTTACAAAATATCATTTTAGTTTTATTTTTAAAAACTTGTTATTAATAAAATTTCACTATCATAATTACCATTATTTTGTCTTCTTTTAAAATAGTATTTCTGATAAAACTGCTATTTTTGATACTAAATAAAAACTTTTAAATTTCATTTTAAATAGAATATTATTTAACATTTTATTTTTATTGTAAATTTTAATCAAATTTTTGATAACCACTTTACTCATATATTTAAATTATATCATTTTATTTAAAAAAATTCATAATTATTCAAAAAAATAATCAAAATTTTTCAATTTTTTAATAAATTAGATTTTGATTTAAGAAAAATACGGAATATTCTTTTTTTAGGATTCCGTATTTTTTTATTATGTTTTGACTAATATTTATTTTTTTATTTAAATGATTTTAGTATTTTTGATACTCCGCCGTTCTGTTTTCTCGGTCCTACGACATCCGCAATTTCTTGCAACCTTTTAGAACCACTTTTCATTGCTACTAAAGTACCTACAATATTTTTTGTTGTAGAATCGTTCATAGAATCGCCAATGTGCATTGATTCTTTTAAATCAATATTTAAAAATTCTGCTATGGTTTTTGCTGCTTCTCCTTTTGAACAATCATGTCTTGTAATTTCAATTGCGTAATTTTTACCCACAATTCTTGCGTCTATTTGGTTATGAAATTTAGTTGTTAAATCATTAAATAAATTTTTAATTTTCTTTTTTGAATGTCCTATTACAAGAATTTTATTTAATTCTTTGATTTCAAACTCTTCATAGTCTTTATGACTAAAGTGAGAAAATAAAGAATATATTTTGTTTCAAAAACCACGTCCATAAACTATTGATCCAGGATTTGCAACAAAAGTAAGTTTTTGATTAATTACTTCATCCAAAATTTGTTTAATTACTTCTTGAGAAATTTTATAGTTTTGAATTTCCTTAAAATTTTTGTCAAGTATAATGGAACCGTTTTGACATACTATAAATTTAGCATTAACTGATTTAGCTATTTTTTCTACTTCATGATTAAAGGTTCTACCTGTTGAAATAACAACAGGATATTGTTTTGAATATTCTAAAACAGCATCTTTATTTTTTTCACTCATTTTAGCTCAAACACCTATACCTTTATCTAAAAGTGTTCCATCTAAATCTAAAAATAATAATTTTGGAAATTTCATAGGTTAATTATACTTGTTTAATTAAAAAATATGCTAAAATTTATAATTAATTTTAATGTAGAAAGGAAAATATGTTCCCATATAAAGCTGAGTCTTTTAATGGAAATATTGATTTAGCAATTTTTGTTAATCTATTAATATATATATCAATATTATTAATAGTACCAATTACAATGGTTTTACTAATTGCTAAATTAAAACCAACTATTAAAAGAAGTTCAAATATTTACTTATATGCCCTAAGTGCAGGAATGCTAATTATTATAGGAACAGTAGGATTTTTAAGAGAAGGTTTTGATACCATCGAACACAAAATTCATCATCAAGATGAATTGAAAGATTTTCTAAGTAAAAGTGTTTATAATGAACAATTATTGACTTTAGCAATAATTGGTTCAGGAGCAATTATTGGAATTGGTACTATTTTTATTGTTAGATATATTTTTGTGCGTTTTTTTGGTGTTTCTGATGTTCACAAAGACCATAATGAACATGGTCATAGCGACCACATTATAAACTTTAGTGATATCGATAATCCTAAATCTGCTTGATTAGCTATATTATTGCTTTTATCACATAGAACAATTGATGGATTTATTTTAGGAGCTACAGTTTCAAGAATAAGTGTAGGTGAAGATATTAATGTAGGTTTAATTGTTACATTTAACATTCACATTGTAATTGAAATTTTGATTGTTTATTATAGACAAGTACAATATGGTCAAACAGTTAAAAAAGCAGTTATTTATAACTTATTAACTACTCTTTTATTAATTCCTATTATGACTATAGGTGCATTTATAAATAGACATTTGCAAACAATTTGATGATTACTACCAATAATTAATGCTTCTGGTGGTTCTATCCTAACTTTTGTTGTTGTAATAGAACTTGTTCCAGAGTTCATTCACTTAAGAAATGGTTCAAAAAAAGAATGATATTGATCATTAATATTCTTTGCTATTGGAATTATAGGAACTTTAATGATGCTTTCTTTCCACTCTCACGAAGCAACACATGTAGAAGAAGTGGTAGAAAATCATGCATTCATTAAATTACTTTTAAAATAAGAAATATTTCAATCTATTAAGATTGATTTTTTTTATTAGTTTCCCAGTTTGGTTAATTAAAAAACCGTTTATGCCTGTTTTATGGGGCAAAACGGTTTTTATTTATCTGATTTAATTACATTTTTTAATTTAATCATTCTTTTTAAAAAGAATAAAAAAATCACCTTAAAAAGGTGAGGTCATTTTTTGAAATGGTGGCTCCGACAGGAATCGAACCAGTGACACACGGAGCTTCAATCCGTTGCTCTACCTACTGAGCTACAGAGCCATGGCGGTCCAGACGGGGATCGAACCCGCGATCTTCTCCGTGACAGGGAGACGTATTAAACCACTTTACCACTGAACCGTTGGTTGCGGAGATAGGACTCGAACCTATGGCCTTCGGGTTATGAGCCCGACGAGCTACCAACTGCTCCACTCCGCTATATAAATGTTGTAAATTGACAACATTGGAATTATTTTTAAGTTATTACCTTATTTAATAATAAATGGCGGGCAATGAGGGATTTGAACCCCCGCGGGCGGTGAAGCCCCTGCTAGTTTTCAAGACTAGTCCCTTCAGCCTCTTGGGTAATTGCCCATGGTGGACCCAACTGGACTCGAACCAGTGACCGACCGGTTATGAGCCGGTTGCTCTAACCAACTGAGCTATAGGTCCAAAATAAACCCGCTGGGTTTCCATATGGTGGCTCCGAAGAGAGTCGAACTCTTGACCTTTCGGGTATGAACCGAACGCTCTAACCAACTGAGCTACAGAGCCATGGTGGAGAGGAAGGGAGTCGAACCCTCTACCTCCTGCGTGCAAGGCAGGCGCTCTAGCCAAGTGAGCTACCCCCCCATGGTGAAGAAGACAGGATTTGAACCTGCGACCACTACGACCCAAACGTAGCGCTCTGCCAAGCTGAGCTACTTCTCCGTTGAAAATTATAACATAAAATACAAAAATCAAAATATTTTTTAATAATTTTTTTTAAATTTATTTTTAAAGGCATATTTATTAAAAAAATAATAAGAAAAGAACACTTATTTTAGTGTTCCCTTAAATGAAATATAAAGTGCACCAGTGTTTTTATAACCTACTTGTATTTTATA
>NZ_JBTGVD010000019.1:0-25094 GCF_054343395.1 Mycoplasma sp. CB776 | reverse complement strand
TGTTTCATATTGTTCTTCTGTTCTACCATCATCAGATTGTCCATTAAAGGTTCCTTTTACGGAATCATCACCAGTTAGTTTGTTTACTGCTTTTTCAGCGGCTAATCTAGCAGTTTCTAAAATACGTTCTGCTTCTTGTTGTTTTTGTTGAACAATTGTTGCTGTTGCATTTGAAGCATCTATTGCATTTTTCAACTCTCTTTTTTTAGAATCTTTAAGTCTATTAATAATAGGATCTGCTGTTTTTCTTGCATCTTGTAATGCTTTAGCATCATTTGCTTTGGTTTTTACTGCTTCAATATCAGCAATCGTACCAGCATTATTTAATTGAGTTTGTAAATCAGCTTTTTTAGTAGTATCAGTAATATTAGTAATTACATCTTGTACTGGTCTTTTGGCTGCTACTATTTTATCTTTTACTTTATTAACAACTGTTCTAAGTTTATCTTCTTCACTATCAGTTTCATTAGCTTCTGCTTTATGATCTCTAGCATCATTAATTTCAGTTGTTAATGCTGGTCGATCTGCTTGTGCTAATTTTTCTACTTCTCTAGTAGCTGCTTCTCTTTTTTGTTTTAAGTATTCAATAATTGCACTTTCTTGAGTTTGTACATCATCAACAGATGTAGCTGCGTTAATTGCATTAGTAATTTCTTGTCTTTTTGAAGTTTTTCCCTGTACTTCAGGAGTATTACTTAATTTTTTAACATTTTCTAATGCTGCTGCTTTAGCACTTTCAATATTAGATTGATCAGTTAAGGCTTCTTGTGCTTGTCTTTTTAACTCTTCTATTTTAGTTACATTAGTAGTTAAACTAGCGTTGTTTAATTTACCATTAATTTCTGCTTTTTTAGGGTTAGAATCAGAAAGTTGTTTAAGAATATCTGAAACTTCTTTTTTCTTAGTATCAAATTTAGTATTTGCTTCTGTTATGATGTTTTCTAATTCTGTTTGACTGTTTCTATTATTGTTAAGTCTAGTATTTAAAGCATTGTGATCAGCATGGCCTTCTAACTTATCAACAGCACTTGTTGCATTATCTACTGAAGTTGAAAGTAAATCTTGTGCATCTTTTTTCGCTTGATTAATTCGATCTAAAATTGAACTTGAATTGTCAATAACACCTAATAATCTAGTTTTTTCATCCCCATCTTTTAGTTTATTAATTTCTGTTCTTGCATCATTTATAGCACTTTGACGTGCATTAGCATTTTCAACTTTAGTTTTAATTTTATTAATTTCTGCAACTGTTTGCTTAGTTACATCACTTTGTCATGATGCTTTAAGTGCTTTTCACTCATTAGTAATTTGTTCTTTTTGTGGTGAATTAGCCATATTATTTATAGAATATTCAACATCGTCTCTAATTTGTGTGAATTTTGCTGTTGCTGCTATACCTAAAGCATCTAATCTATCTTGATTATCTCCAGCTTGTGTTAAACGTCCATGGTAGTTTGCATAAGTTTCGTTTCCACCTTCATCTAATCCTTGTAAGGTATTTACTGCATTTACTGCATTTGCTCTTGATTCTTCAAGAACTCTATGTGCATCAGCTCTAACCGCATCAACTGCAGCAGCACTAGTTGCTGCATCAATTTTGGTTTTGTAAGATTCAGCTGCTTTTAAGTTTGATACATATGTTTTTGCATCTCTTACTTTTGTTTCTAATGCTTTAGCTTCTGCAACAATAGTATTGAAGGTTGAAAAATCACTGTCATCTTGAGTTGAAGCGGTTTCAATTTGGTTTTTGTAGTGTGTTTTTTGAGTAGTAGAAAGGTTAAGGTTATCAATTTCACCTTTTGCTGCTTCTTTTTTAGTATTAAATTCTCTTTGAGCAGCTTCTTTAGTTGCTTCATATTCTGCTTGAGTTCTTCCTGCAACAAGTTCTGAATCATGACCAGATTTAATTGATTGTTCATCTTGTTTATCACTTGTTAGTTTAGTTACTGCTTTAGTTGCATCTGTTTTTGCATCATCAAGAATACGTTCTGCTTCTTGTTGTTTAGCAGCAATAACAGTTGCATCACTTGAAGCATTAATTTTTCTAGCTAATTCTGTAGGATCTTTTAACTTATTAACTACATCTAATGCAGCATTTCTTTTTCTTTGTAGATCTTTTTGTTCTGTAATTTTTGGTTCAACTGCTTTAATAGCACTTACAGTAGCTGCATTATCAACTTCTTGTATTAAGCTTTGTTTTACAGCATCGTTAGTAATAGTACCATCGTTAATTAAACCTTTAACTCTGTTTTGCTCATTTGTAAATGCTTCTCTTGCTTTTTGCTCTAAAGTTTTTAGTGCTGCTTGAGTATCTGCATTTTGGAGTTTAGTATCAAAGTCTGATTTATTTGCTAATCCTTCTAATTTAGCAACTAATTGACCTGCTTCTCTTTTTTCTGAATTAAAGTATTCAGTTGCTTCTGATTTAACAGCAAGTGCTTTTGCTACTGTATCAATATCTGCACCATCTACTTTATTCATTAGTTCTGTTTTTTTAGGATCAACAAGCAATCTTTCAATTTCAGCTTTAACATCATTTTTGGTTTGAGTTAACTCTTCTTGTTGTTTAGTTCTTGCTCGTGTAATTACTGCTTCTACTTTTTCTACTGTATCAGCATCTGCTAATTTAGTATTTAAAGCATTAATATTTTCTTCTTTAGTTAATTTAGCAATTTCAGCACGTGCATCAACTTTCTTTCTATCTAGTTCATTGTTGTATTGTTCTTTTTCTTTTTCAGAAATTGCTTTTGCTTTAACATCATTTGCTGCATCAACTGTTTGAGCACTTTCTAGTTCTCTTGTTAATTCTGCTTTTTTGTCTTCGCTTGCTAATTTAGCAATTTCTGCTTTGGCTGCTGCTTTTGCTGCTGCAAGTTCTTTAGCTAATTGATCGCTAATTTCTTTTTTAGCTGCATTTAACTCTTCAAGAGTTGTTGCTGCATCAACTTTAGTTTTAAGATTTGCTTTAACAGTATCATCTTTAATGTTGTTTGCTTGAATGTTTGCTTGAGTTTTTTGTTCGCTTAATTCTTCTTGTTGTTTTGCTTTTGCTTTTTCAATAATTGCATTAACTTCACTTAAAGAAGAAGCGTTTGCTAATTCATTTGTTAGTGTTTGTTTATCGTTTTCACTAAGAATTTTTGCTATCTCTGCTTTTGCTTTTTCTTTAGCTAATTGTACTTGATCAGCACTACCTTGATTTGCAATTGCTTCTTTTATTTTTTCAATGATTGCTTTAACTTCTTCTGGTGTAGTTGCTGCTGCAAGTTCGTTATTAAATTTAGATTTTTCATCGTTTGAAGTAAGTTTATCAAGTAATAAAGCTGCTTCTTTTAGTGATTTTGCAAGTTCTTTAACTTTAGCAATTTCTTCTTCGGTAGTAGCACTTGCTAATTTTTCTTTTAATTTGTCTTTTTGTGGATCTTTGTCATCAATTGAATTAACTGCTGCTTCTGCTTCTGCTTTTAGAGCTTTAGTAATTCTATCTCTAATTGCTTCTACTTGAGCAGTTGTAGTAGCATTATTAATTTCGTCTGCAAATTTATCTTTAATTTCTTGATCTGAAAGTTTAGAGTTAGAATCATTTGCTTTTGCTTTTTGATCTGCTAATTGTGCTGATAAATCATTTGCAATTTCTTCTTTAATTGCATTGATTTCTTCAGGGGTTGTAGCACTGCTTATTTTATCTTTAAACTCTGTTTTTTTAGTTTCATCAAGAATTTGATCTGCCTTGGCATTTGTTTCTACTTTTGCTTTATCTAAAGGTGTAGATGTTGCTTCTTGTGCTTGTGCTGTTTTAGCTTTTTGAGCAACTTCATTTGCTGCAACTACATTAGTTGTCGCTGCAAGTTCTTCTTCTAATGTTGCTTTTGTAGTTGGATCAGTTATTTTGCTAATTTCGTGTTTTGCTATTTCTTTAGCGTTTGCTAATTCAGTTGCTTGTGCTTCTTTTGCTCTTTCTTTAATTGCTTCTACTTCTGCAAGAGTAGTTGCAGAATTTAATTCAGCATTAAACTTCTCTTTAGTTTCTGGATTGGTTAATTTTTCAATTTCGTAAGAAGCAAGTGGTTTAGCATTAGTTACTTCATATAGTTTGGATTCATATGCTTTGTTGTAAATTGAAGCAATTTCATAAGGTTCATTTGCTGCTGCTAATTCGTTGTTTAACGCTGCTTTATCTTTGTTTGAATCAGATAAAGTATCGATTAATTTTTGAGCATTTTCTCTTAAGTGCTCTTTAATTCTGTCTCTAATTGCTTTTACTTGTGCAACTGATGTAGCTGCTTCAATTTCAGCGTTAAATTTATCTTGAACTGAAGATGGTGAAACATATTTTGATTCAGCTTTTGCACTTTCTTTAGCATTTGTTAATTCAATTGCTAAATCTGTTTCTATTTGAGCTTTAATTGCATTAACCGCTTCTTCTGTTGTAGCTGCTTCAATTTGTTGTTTATAAGCATCTTTTTTAGTTGCATCTTGTAGTTTATCTGCTTGAGCGTTTGCTTCTACTTTTGCTTTATCTAAAGGTGTAGATGCTTCTTCTTTTGCTTTTTCAGTTTGAGCTTTTGCAATGATTTCTTCAACTGCAGCAGGAGTAGTAGCGTTGTTGAGTTCGTTTGTTAAATTAGTAATTGCTTCTGAAGAAGTTGTAGAATCTAATTTTTTAATTTCTTCTCTTGCTTTTTCTTTAGCTTTTTCCAATTCTTTTGTTTGCTCTGCTTGTGCTTTTGCTTTGATTGCTTCTACTTGTTCTGCTGTTTTAGCATTTTCTAGTTCTTTATTTAATGCTTCTTTTGTAGCAGGATCGCTTAATTTATCGATTTCATAAGATGCTTCAGCTTTTTTATTTTCAACTGCTTGTGAATTATTGTTTTCTTTTGCTTTTGCTTCAATATCTTTAACAACACTAATGTTATTTGCGTTTTCTAATTGAGTTGTTAATTCAGCTTTAGTTTCAGGATCACTTACTTTAGCAATTTCAAGTTTTGCACTTTCTTTAGCGTTTGCTAATTCAGTTTCTTGTGCTTCTTTTGCTCTTTCTTTAATAGCATTAAGATCTTCTAGACTTTTAGCTGCACTTAATTCGTTATTTAAAGCATCTTTAACTTCTGGGTTTGTAAGTTTTTCTATTTCGTAAGAAGCTGCTTCTCTTGCTTTAGATAAATCTTCAAATTGTTTATCTTTTGCTTTGTTAATTACTTCTTGAATTTTTTCTAAAGTATCAGCTGCATCTTTTAAAGCATTTAGTTCATCTTTTGTTGCTTGATCACCTAATTTATTACTTTCTGCTTCTGCTTCTAATTTTTTAGCTGCTAATTCATCACTAGTTGCTTCTTGTGCTTTTGCTAATTTAGCGTTTGCTTCTACTTCATTTGCTGCGCTAATTGAAGAAGATAAGTTTAAATCTTTAGTTAATTGATCAATTAACTCTTTTGATTTAAGTGGATCTAATTCATCAATTGCTGCTTGAGCTTTTGATTTAGCTTTTGCTAATTCTAAAGCGTTTGCATCCATTGCTTTTTGTTTTACATCATTGATTGCACTTAGTGAAGAAGCTGCTTCTAATTCTTTTTTAAGAGCATCTTTTGTTGTAGGATCTACAATTTTATTAATTTCGTATAATGCTGCTTCTTGTGCTTTTGCTTTTGCTCTTGTTAATTCATCGATTGCATCTTGTTTTAGTGCATTAATTGCTTCAGCAGTTGTAGCAGCTTCTAAATTATCTTTAAGTTGATCTTTTAAATCACTTTGTGGCAATTTATTGATTTCTGCTAATGCTTCTGCTTTTAGAGCAGCTAATTCTCTTTGTTGTGCTTCTTTTGCTCTTTGGATAATTGCATTAACTTCAGCAGTTGAAGTAGCAGCACTTAATTCGTTGTTTAATGCTTCTTTAACTTCTGGATTAGTTACTTTAGCAATTTCAGCATTAGCTTGTGCTTTTGCTACTGCAAGTTCTTTTGCTTGCTCTGCTTTGGCATCGTTAATAACTTGTTGTACTTGCTCTTGTGTTGTTGCTGCTGCTAATTTGTCATTAAGTTCTTTTGCAGTTTCGCTGTTAGTTACTTTAGCAATTTCAGCTTGTGCATCTAATTTAGAAGCTTCAACAGGGTCAGTTACACTTTCTTTTTGTTTTGCAAGTTCTGCTTTTGCTTTAATAGCGTTTGCTTGCTCTAAAGTAGTAGCTGCTGCTAATTCTGTGTTTAAAGCATCAATGGATGATTGTGATTTAGTTGGATCTAATGCATCAATTGCAGCTTTTGCTGCTGCTTTTGCTGCTTCGATTTCAGCATTTTGTGCTTCTTTAGCTTTATTAGCGACTGTTTGTACTTCTTCCGGTGTAGAAGCATTTGCAAGTTCGTTGTTTAATTCTGCTTGTTTAGCAGGATCACTAACTTTGCTAATCTCGTGGGCTGCTAAGTCTTTGGAATTTGAAGTTTGTTTTGCAACTTCTGCTTGTGCTTTTGCTTTTACTTCATTAACTGCATCAATGCTTGTAGCAGCTTCTAATTCTTTGTTTAATTCTGCTTTTTTAGCTTCATCAGTTACTTTATTAATTTCAGCTTGTGCTGCTTCTTTTGCTTTAGCTAACTCGTTGTTTGCTTGTTTTTCTGCTTGTTCTTTAATAACAAGTAATTCATCAGTTGCATTTTCTTTATTAGAAGCGTTATTTAAGTCATGAAGAAGTTTTTCTTTTTCATAAGGATCAGTAACTTTGTTGATTGCATTTTCAGTTGCTGTTTTTAATTCTTCTAATTCAGATTTTTGAGCTTCTTTTGCTTTAGAAATAACTGTATTTAAATCTTCAGTAGTAAGAGCTGAATCTTTTTCTTTAGTTAACTCTTCTTTTAACGCTGGGTCTTGAATTTTGTCAATTTCTGCTTGTGCATCTAATTTAGCTTTATCTAGATCATTTGCTGCTGCTTCTTTTGCTTTTTCAAGTGCAATTTCTTTTTCAAGCACTGCTAAAGATACGTCACTATCTGCATTAGTGATTTTATCTTTTAATTCTTGTTTTTTAGTTGCATCGCTTAAATTTTCAACTTCAGCTAAAAGTTCTGCCTTTTTGTCAGCTAATTTTGCTTCTGTTGCTACATCTTTAAGATCAAAAACATTGCTTGCTTCTTCTAATTGTTTTTCTAATTCTGCTTTTTTAGCAGGATCGGAAATTTTGTCAACAAGTTCTTTAGCTGCTGCTTTTTCTTCTTCAAAACGGTTATTTGCTTGGTTAGCAACATTTGCAAAATCTTCGGTTGAGTTTGCTTTATCTAAATTGTTTAAAATGGTTTCTTTTTCTGATTCAGATAAACCATCTAATTTAGAAATTGCTTCTTCTGCTTTTACTCTTGCATCAGAAATTTGATCAGCAATTTCTTTTTCAACTTCTGCTAATTTAGAATCATCTGATGATCCTTGGATTTCATTTAATTTATTTTTTAATTCTTCTTTTTTAGCAGGATCGGAAATTTTTTCGATTTCTTTTGCTAAATCAGCTTTTTTATTTGCTGATTCAATTTCTTTATTTACAGTTGTTTCAGCTGCTTGTGTATCTTCTAAAGTAGAAGCATTATCGATAGCAGTTTTTAACTCTGTTTTTTTGTCATCAGAAAGGTTAGGGTTTTGATCAACTTTTTCTTTTAAAGCTTCTTTTTTAGCATTAACTAAAGCATCATCACCTGATTCAGCTTTGATTGTTTCTTCTATTTTTGCTTTAATTTGATCTAATTCTTCTTTTGAAGTAGCATTTGCTATTTGTTTAGCAAATTCATCTTTTTTACTTTGATCTTTAACTGAATCATTTAATTTAGATGCTTCTGCTTTATCAGAAGTTAAATCAGAATTTACTTCTTTATTTTTTTCTTGTTTTGCTTTTTCTAAAATTTTAGCAACTTCAGCTGCAGTTGTAGCTTCTCTTAATTCTTTGTTTAGATCTGCTTTTTTATCAACATTATCTAATGAATCAATTACTTGTTGTGCTTCTTTTTTAGCTTGCTCTAATTGATTTTGTTTAGCAGCTACTTCTTGTTTGGCTTTTTCAATAATTGCTTCAATTTCTTCAATTGTTTTTGCGTTTGCAAAATCATCTGATAATTGTTTTTTAACTTCAGCATCTTCAACTTTTGAAATTAAGTCTTGTGCTTCTAAAACTTTATCTACTTTATCTTCTAATGAAAGTAAAGCACCTTTATTTGTTGTATCAGTTGCTTTATATTCATCTTTTAAAATGTTTTTAATTGGGGTTTTGTCAGAAATAGAATTAATTTTACTTCCAACTTCTTTAGAAATTTGTTCAGTAGTTCTGTTGTTTCTTTGATCAGCTAAAGCTTTTGTAACATCTTGTTTTAGTTGTTTTAATAAGTCAACATTTTTAGTAGAGTATTCTTTTAATTTATTTAATCTATTTTGGAATGCTCTTTTTGCTTTTGGATCTTTAACTTTATCAATTAATTGTTGTACTTCTGCTTTTGCTTTTGCATATTCATCAGAAGTTCATTCATTACTTTTTCTATTTCAAAAAACTACTACAGTGGTTACTACAGATGTTACTAAAGCAGCAGCTGCAAGTCCACCTAACACAATTTTCGCACTTGGTTTTGCCATAATTACCTTTCGTTTTATTGCATTATTTTAGTTAATAATACAAATAATTTAAATAATTAATATTTATTTTATATTTTTACTTTTTGCACTTACTAATTAAGTGCTTAATACTATATTTATATTGCTTTTATTAATATTAGAGTAAATAAATATAGGTTATATATTATCTTTGAACTGCAAGAACAATTACTACTACAAATAAAATTATGTATGCGATTCAGTAAATAATTGTTGTTCAAATAGATCTTCTTGTTCAACCACTTGTTAAAGCAGAAGTTTGATCTGATTTTTCTACTTTTTGCACTACGTTGTTTTTAAATACTAAGAAATGTGATTTATTTAAACTGTAGTTTTCAATAACACCATATTTATAATTCTTTTCTTCTACAAATCCTATGTGTTTGTTTTCATAATTGATGAAAGACAACTCGTGTGATAATTTATTTTTCTTATAGTAAATTGCATTTTCATCTGAGTAGAATAACTCTTCTGAAACTTTAATTTTTTCCATTAATTTATCACTTGATTCTTTAGTTGCTTTTTTAACTAAAAGTAATAGTTTTTGTGAATAATCATCTTTAAATGCTTGATCTAATGATTCTAATGCTTTAGATACTAAATCTAATTCGTTTTTGATTTGGTTATTGTCTTGAGTTGATGTGATCATTGTTTCATCGTAAGAAGAAGCGATTTTTTCAAGTTTTTGTGAATATACCGCTAATGCTTCAAGTTGTTTTGAAGGAGTTAGATTATAGAAGTTAGAGTATTTTGTTGGTTCTTTTTTATCTTCGTTAATGTAAACTTCTTTAACTACTTCATTTACGACTTCTTTTTCAATGTATACCGGAACTTCTTTAACAACTTCCTTAACTACTTCTTTTTCAATATATACTGGAACTTCTTTAACAACTTCCTTAACTACTTCTTTTTCTACAAAAACAGGTTTTTCTTTTTCAACAATAACTTTTTCTGGTTCTTTATCTAAAGATTCAAGAATTTTTTTCTTTAAGTTTTCAATTTCTTTTCTTAAAGCTTCTTTATCAGAGTTACTGTCTCTTAATTTTTCCATTAAAACAGCAATTTCTTTTGCATAAGATCCATTGGAATTTTTAAATAATTCTTCAAGATCTGCCATTTGTCTGTTTAATCTTTCAATTTCTCTATCTTTGCTTGAAATTTTTCTTTCTGGAATGTAATCATCATTTGCTGGGAAATATGTTTTGTGATCAGCAAGAATTTTGTAATCAACTATTTCTTTTAAGAATTGATCTGCTTGTTCTTGATTTCTTAATCTTGAAGTTGGGAAAATGTAAAATTCTTCCATTGCTTCTTCATACTTAATGTCTCCATCGAATTTTTCAGTGTTTAATTCAAATTCAAAACCATCTTCAGTTTTGTCCATGATTAATAATCCACCAAAGATTCTTTTTTCTGTTTGGAATCAGATTGCACTTTCATATCCTACTGCTAAGAATCAGTTCATAGCTTCTTTTCTTGTTTTAAATAAAGCTAATCCGTGTTTTAGTTTTGGGTGTTTTAACACTCATGGGTAAGTTTTAGAGAATTTTTTATCAAAGTCTCTATTAAATTGGCATAATAAACGTTTCATAATTTTCCTTTTTGTATATTTTATAAAATACTTTTTATTTTGTTTTTATTCATAAATTATATTACAATCAAAAAAAAAAAAAACAATTTTAAAAACTGATGCATAATTTTTACCTTAAAAGTTCTAAAAATTATTTATTTTTTTATATAAAAAACTAAAATATTGCATAAATTTTCTTAATATAAAGGCTTTTTCCTTTATATTTGAAAAAACATCAAAAATAAAAATTTTAAATAATTTTGCTATGTAAAACTAAGTAAACAAGTTATAAATTATTCTTTATTTTTTAAAATAATTAAAAAGATTTTTTAACACTGATTTTAGGAAAAATAAACCAAAAAACCCAACTTTTTCCGTATTTTCGTAACAAAATAAATTCTGTGGTAATATTAAAATGTGACTAAGTTTTTATGTCACAGAAAGGGGTGAGAAATTGTTTTATTTCAAAGTAGAATCATGGAAAATATATTAATTTTATTAATAATCATTTTATTTATAATTAAGTAAAAGTTTAAAAAATAAAATTAATTTTTCACGACCTAATATAAAAACTCCATTATATAGGTGGAAATGGAGTCCCGTCATTCTTAATTGACGGGTTTTTTTAATACTTTTTTAAAAGTTGATACTATGTATTAAAAAATATTTTTTCTTTTTAAATGTTATTCTATTATAGTGCCGTTTGACAATGAAAATTTCTTTTATAATAATTAGTATATCCAACCGTTGTAAAGTTTTTAAAAAATTATTTAAAAAGTTATCTTTGGTAATAATAAAAATTAGAAAATAATCCTAAATATTTGGGAATGATAGACATAAACAGGAGCATTTAATTTTCAAACAATCGTTTTTGAATGAATTTAAAAGTAAAATAATTAAAGTAAATCTTTAAATTATAAAACTGATGAAAGTAAAGATAATATCAAATATTAATACGCTATAAAAGGAATTTTATCAAAAATAGTATAAAGAAAAACAAAAACAATAAAATCAACCATTTTTGGTTGATTTTGTCTTTTTTACTATTAACTGGAAAACTCTGGATAATAATTTTATTTATACTTAAATAAAGTTTGAAAAAATAAAATTATTTTTTGAAGTTGAAAATAAAAAAACTCCATTATATAGGTGGCAATGGAGTTTTTGTTTAACTTAATTTATTTAAATTAAACTTGGTTGTGAAAAATTGTTTTACATTATTATTATAGCACTTTTCTGAAATATTTATAAAATTTTTGCAAATTTGTAAATTATTAATCAAAATGTTCGGGGGGTTTTATTAATTAAAATGTCATCTTCACTAATGATTTATTGTTAATTGCTTTAACAAATACATTTTCCTATCTATTTTATTTCAGCAAAATCCGCCAAAAATCCCGATTTTTTCTGGTTTTGTTACAAAATAAATTCTGTACTAATATTAAAATGTGACTAGTTCAATCAATAATAGAAAATAATGAAAATTATTTTAATTTAAAGACAAAACGATGGTAAATATACTAATTTTATTAAAAAAACTCCACTGTCGGTAGAAATGGAGTTTTTGTTTAACTTAATTTATTTAAATTAAACTTGGTTGTGAAAAATTGTTTTACATTATTATTATAGCACTCTTTTCTTAATACGTAAATATTATTAAGAAAATTAATTATCAATTATCTTGCTAATTAAAAATAAAAAAGCTTTTTTTGATGATTCTTTTATTCTAAAATTAATATCTAGTTTATTATCTATATCTTGCGAAATTTTGTCAGAAATTGCTTTTACACTAAAAAAATTAATTTTGTTTTGAGAACAAACTTGTGCAATGGCAAAACTTTCCATATCGAAAATTTCACATTTTGTTTTTTTGTAGAATTCTAGAGCTTTTTCTTTGGAATCAAGAAATGAATTTGAAGAACAGATATTGCTGTATTTTACTTTTTCTATTATTTTTATTTTATTTAAAAAATACTGTTTTTCCCCTGGTGTTTGTCCAAAATTGTATCAAGGAGTTTGCGTATCAATATTAAAAAATTTTTTTGGAATCACTATCTCAAAAATATCATGTTTTTTAGATATTGAACCAACTGCACCAAAATTATAAACATTTTCAATCTTATTAAAAACAGAAAGTAGTAAAGTAGTGCTACTTGCAGCATTAATTAATCCAATACCAGAATATAAAACTACTAGAAAATTATTGTTTTTTTCAAAAACTAAAAATTTTTTATTTAGTTTTTTAATAGTCTTTTTTAAGTTTCATCCTTCTTGAATAAGTAAATGCTCTTCTTCTTGATCGGCAATTATTAATGCGTTTTTAATCTTTGTTAAGTCAATAATCATAAATATCTAATTGTTCTTTTGAAACTGTGGTTTTGTTTAAATTAAAATGTTTAATGTGCTCTACTACTTTTTTAAAAGCTAAATCAAAATCGCTAAAAGCTAAATTTCTAATAGCTTGTATTCCTTCTCATTTTCTACCTTGACACAATTTATCTGCCATAAAAACAATCTTGTCTAAAGTTGACATTTCATAATTAATAGAAGTGTGCACAGAAATAGCTCTAACTATTTCTGGATTTTGCACTTTATAATATTTATCTAATCATAAAGAAGCTGTAGTTTGGTGTAATTTATAATCAGGAATTTCTTTTTCATCTATATCATTTTTTACTAAAAAATCTCTATGCATTTCTATTGTTCATCTTTTTGTTAAATCATGAACTAGTCCAGAAAATCAAGCTATTTTTGCATTATAATTTAAACTTTTTGCATACTCAGCAGCAAGCGATGCTGTTGCTCTACAATGTTTATTTAACTTGGCATCTGTAGTGTTATTTAAAATTTCTAAAATATAAAGAAAATTCTTTCCGATATATTCAATTGTTTGGTTAAATAAATTACTAAAATCCCCTAATTTAACTTCCGTTGAAGAAGCGGGGAAAATTTCGTTGTTTAATAAAATACAATTAAATTTTTTTAAATTTTCCTTATTTAGTTTATTTTCCCTTTTAAAAATAACAATTTTCACTAATGAACTGATTTTTTCTATCTCTTTTCATTTGTGTAATTTATCCAAATTATCTGAACCTAAAATTAAAAATAATTCGTCATTTGGGAATTTATTTTTAAAATAATTAACAGTGTCAATAGTGTAACTTACTCCTTTACGATTTATCTCAAATAAAGAAATTTCCGTATTTTCTGGTTTAACATCATTGATCATTTTTACACGATCATTTCAATCTTCGTATTTACTTTTTCTTTTAAATGGACTTTTAAAAGCTGGAACAAAAAAGAATTTATCTAGAGATAAAATTTTTAGTGATTGTTCTGCTACCTTTATATGCCCTTTATGAATGGGATCAAACGATCCTCCAAATATACCAATTTTCATTTTTTAATTATAATAAAAAAAAGAAAAATTGAAGCGAAAAACTTCAATTTAACCAGTTTAAACTTGCTTTTAAAGGTTTTTAAAGTTAATATTGCAAACTTCTAAGACATCGTTTTACAAGTTGTTCTTTAAAAAACTAGGGAGTGATAATTCTGAATTATCTTCTTCCTCTTCATTAAAAGTTGTTGAATCTTCTGAAATACTACTATTTTGAAATAATGGACTATTAAAACTTTCATTATTGTTATATGTAGAATCACTATAAGTGTTTGTGTGTTGAGAATCTAAAGTTGACATAGAAGCAGTATTATTAATCAAATCTAAATTTTTATAAGAGTTAGAACTTCTTTCTAAACCAGAAGCAACTAGGGAAATTTTCAGTGATTTATCACTATTATTTTTAGAAATTAATCCTTGAATAATATTAACATTTTCTCCTGTTGCATTTTTAATTAAATCAATAATTAAACTAATTTCTTGGAAAGTTACAGCTGAACCGCTAATATTAACGATAACATCTGTACATCCTGTGATTTCGTGTTCTAAAATGTTGGAAAAAATAACTTTTTGAGCTGCTTTTTCTGCTCTGTCTTTACCTGATGCGCTTGCATCATTCATTATTATTTCACCTTTGTTTTTAGTTACAAATAATAAATCGGCAAAATCGACATTTTGAACACCAACTTCATTAATTATTTCATTAATAATGTTTAAGGTTTTTTCTAATATTGTATTAGAGAATTTAAGTGAATGTTCATTAGAAACTGAACCATAATTAGCAAGTAGTTTTTGATTAGAGACAATAATTAGTCCATCAACTATTTTTTTAAGTTCTTCAATTCCTTGAAGAGCATTATTTTTAATTCTTTCACCTTCGTGTTCAAAAGGAGTTGTAACTACAGCAATAACTAAAGAAGCAGTTTTTTTAGCAATTTCTGCTACAACTTTAGATGCTCCAGTTCCTGTTCCTTTTCCCATTCCAGCAGCTATAATAACAATATCTGCATCTTTGATTCTATCTTCTATTTCTTGTTGACTTTCTAAGGCACATTCAAAACCAATTTTAGGGTTACTTCCTGCACCAAAACCTTTTCTTTTTTCGTAATCACCAAGATAAATTACTTTATTTTCATCAAAATAACTCAAGGATTGTGCATCTGTATTTAATGCTATATATTCAACATTAGGTAAGTTATATTCCATTAAGGTTTTTATGGAGTTGTTTCCACAACCACCAATACCTAAAACTTTTATTTTTATGTTGTTTTTAAAAGTATTATGCATGTTTTATCCTTTTTGTTAGTAATTTGTTTAAAAAATTTAAGAATTTATTACCTTTGAAAATTAATTCATCTGTTGAATAAGGTTGAGTATTAATTAAAAAGTGTTCACTTTTACTTAAATCAATATTATTATATGATTTTTCGATATATTTTATTCCTTCTAAAATTTCTTTTGCATCTTTGGAAATTAAAGGGTGGAATTTAGAGTTAAAAATAATAATTTTTTTGTTGATTTTTTGTTCAATCAAAGATAAAAATATAGTATTTTGTTCTTCTTTTTTATTTAGAAAAATTGCAAATTCACTGTAATTTTCTATGTTTTTGATTTCATTAACAACAAGTTCAGCAATTTTGTTATAATGTTTTTCTAACACAGTTTTAAATTCTAAAACAGTTAATTTATTTTTAATTAAACTAGTAGAGGGTTTGATTATGGATAAGCTATCTCCATATATATTAACTAGTTCATCTACTTGATTTTTTTCTAAATTTAATTCTTTTGCAACTATTTTATTAATATCTGCAAAAGAAGAAGCAATATCTTTAATTTGTTTAATATGCCCTTGTTCTATAACTGAAATTTTAGTATTAGAACTATTTAAATTAATTATTATTTTTTTAGAATCTTGATTATTTAAATCTAGATTAATAAGTCTATCTAATGATATTAATTCAGTAAAAAATGATTCAATTTCTAAATTTAATTGTGAAAATAAATTATTTATTTCTTGATATAAATTGTTTTCTAAAAAAGTAAATGAATACTTAATTTCAATAGAATCAGCATTTTTTAATAAAGGTTTTTCATTACCTTCATAAATTAATATACCGTTTTTATATGTTTTGTATTCTTGTGGAATGATAGAAATAAAGGTATGATTAGAAATTAAATTGTTTTGTTTTGCTTGAGTTAAATTTCTATTTATTTCTTCACTTGTGATTGTTTTTTTATGGTTTAAAATTTCGGTTTCAACTGAATAGAGATTAGTTTCAAAAAGAAAATTGTCGCTCAAAGAAATAAAAATTTTTTTAATATTTGTTTTGATTTTTTTATTTAGAGACTGCATTGCATCTCTATAAAAATCAAAAACTTCTTTTTGTAATAAGTTTTTTTCATTAAAGATTAAAACTTTTTCGTTTTTTATTTCTTCAAAAGCTAAGATTGCACATTCTTGTAAAGATGTGTCAATTTTAGCAACAACCTTTATATTTCTTTTCATTTTTTACTCCACTAATCTTGTTAAAATACGTAATTTTGCACTTCTACTTCTTTTGTTTTGTTTTATTTCCTCATCAGAAGGTAAAATTGATTTTGCAATTCATTTTTTTTCTTGCATTATCGGAATCCGATAATCAACTTCATTTTCTGATATTAATTGTTTAAAAAATTTCTTTACTATTCGATCTTCGATTGAATGAAAGGAAATTATAAGTAATTTTCCATTAACTTTAAGAAAATCAATAGCATTTTCTAATAAAGTATTTAGAGATTCTAATTCGTTATTAACAGCAATTCTAATAGCTTGAAATACGGCTTTTGCAGGATTTTTCATTCTTACAACCTTAGCAGGTAATGATTTCCTGATTACTTCTACCAACTCTAAAGTTGTATTAATGGGTCTGCATTGAACTATAGCTTTCGCAACTCTTTGTGGGAGCATTACATCAGCGTTTTGTTTAAATATTTCTACTAATTCACTTTCTGAAAAATTATTGACAATATAATGAGCATCCAAAGTTTGACTTTGGTCCATTCTCATATCTAGACGATAATCCTTATTATAAGAAAAACCTCTGGAAGTTTCATCTAATTGTGGAGATGAAACTCCTAAATCTACTAATATGCCATCTACTTTATTTATATTAAGTTTTTCTAATTCGCTTTTGATATTTTTAAAATCACTATGAATTAAAGTGAAATTTCCAGATATTGAACTGAGTTTTTGTTCACTTTTCTTAATTGCTTCAATATCCTTATCAAATGCATATAGATGACCATTTTTAAGTTTTTCTAAAATCTTAGATGAGTGTCCCGCTCTTCCGAGCGTTAAATCTAGATATATACCATTTTCATTAATTTCTAATTTTTCAATTACTTCTTTTAATAAAACAGGAAAATGTTCCATTATAATTCAACTCCACTTTCAAATAAAGTTTTTTGGAGCTCATCCATCTCTTCATCATCAAGGAATTTAGATTGCTGTTTTTCGTATTTTTCTTTTGGTCAGAGTTCTAATTTTTCTCCAACCCCAATTAAATACGCTTCTTTTTCGATAGAGCAAGTTTTTAATAATGTTTTTGGTAAGACAATTCTTCCAACTTTGTCGATAGTTACATCAGTTGTATTTCCAAAGAAAAATCTTGCAAATTCTCTAACTGCTTTATTTAAAGAGTTATTTTTTTTAAGTTTTTCTTTGATTAAGTCAAATTCTTCTTTAGAACGAATTTCAATGACTTTATCTAAACCGATTGAAACATAAACATAATCACCTAATTTTTCTCTGAAATTAGAAGGGATTATGATTCTGTTCTTTTCGTCAATAGTTTTTAAATGACTTCCAAACATTACCACTCCTTACCACTATCTACCACATTATAATACTTTTTTTGAACTTTTTTATAAAAAAAAGATAATTTTTTTTCATATTTTATTTTTGCCAAAAAAGATTTGAAATGATTTGAAAAAACTTTTTTGGCAAAAAACACACTTTACAGTGTTTTTTTGTTATTTTTTTATCTTTTTCATATAATTTGCTAAAAAATATATGCTTTTTTGCAAAAAAGAATAAAATTATAAGGACTTGAGAAATCTTGTCAAAATGGAGTTATATTGAAAGAAAAAATAAAAGAATTTTTGAACTTGATATTTTTATATATTTTTATATATTTAATAGTTTTTATAGTTTTTGTTATTTTTTCTATTTGAAATTATTCTCTGCTATTAGGATGAATTTTTTCATTTATTTCTGTGAATATAACTTTTTTTAGTAAAATTTTTACTTTAGAGTTACTAAAAAAGGTTAATATTAATACAAATAGCAAAAAAAAGAATTTTTTTTACACAATTGGAATCGTCTTTAGTTTATTTTCATTAATATTCCATGCTTTATTAATTATTGCTATTATCTTTATTAATAAAGTATTTACAAATACAAATGACATACAAGTTATTTTGTTTCCTATAAATTTAATAACTTATATTATTGGAAATTCACTTGTTTTACCAGTTGTTGTAATT
This sequence comes from Mycoplasma sp. CB776, assembly GCF_054343395.1. Lineage (NCBI taxonomy): Bacteria > Bacillati > Mycoplasmatota > Mollicutes > Mycoplasmatales > Mycoplasmataceae > Mycoplasma > Mycoplasma sp. CB776. Next base: position 6,987 of record NZ_JBTGVD010000019.1, on the reverse strand, counting down.
AATTTAATTATTAAAAAAATAAAGGATAAAAAGAATGGATAAATGATTAGAAAATTGAAATCAACCACAACTTTTTACTCTTTTTATATTAGTTTTTTTAGTTGTTGTAACATCATTGATTTTATACTTTCAAATTAAAAAAACAAAAAAAGATAAAGCACCTACAACGGTTGTTTATATAACTGAACAATACTTTGGTATTGTTGAATCAATTGTAGATGAAAGTGGTCTTAAAGGTAAATTGTCAACAAATATTAAACCTTATATATTTACTTTATTTACCTTTTTACTTTTTGGAAATCTACTTTCTTTATTTGGATTAGAACCAATAGGAAGTACATATTCCGTAACATTCACATTGGCTTTTGTATCCTGAAGTGGAATTTATGTCATAGGTATTACTATGCAAAAATGGAGATTTTTCAAAAAATTTCTTAATCCACTTGAAATAATTTCAATTCCTGCACCATTAATTTCTTTATCATTCAGGATGTTTGGTAATATAATTGGTGGTTCAACAATTTTGATTTTATTTTATGCAGGTACACAATTTGTATGATCATTATTGCCAATAGCTGGATTTAGCGTTTTTAACTTGCCAGCAGCAATATTCTTTGCGCCACTAATATTCTATTTTGATATTTTTGGTGTAGTAATTCAAGCATATGTCTTCACTTTACTAACTACAACTTATTGAAGTACAAATGCTGAAGTTGAATAATAATAAAATAAGGAGATTTTAAAATGACAAATGAAATTATCGAAATTGCTTCAAAATTAGATCCTAAAGTTTCAGCAAATTCTACAGGGATTGGTCTTGTTGCAATTGGAGCAGGTCTAGCTATGGTTGGAGCTCTTGGTGTTGGAGCTGGTCAAGGATTTGCAGCAGGTAAAGCTGCTGAAGCTGTAGGGAGAAACCCAGAAGCAGAGAAAAAAATCAACAAATTAATGATTATTGGTGCTGCTATTGCTGAAACTTCTTCAATTTATGCACTTGTTATTGCAATACTTTTAATTTTTGTTTATTAGATTAAAATGGATCAATTAATTTTAAAACAATTCAGTTCAGATGGAAAAGTTGATGCAAGTGAAGATATTTCCAATCTATTTAAAAATATTTTTCCAAACCCTTGAGTAATTCTTGCAACTGTTATCGCCTTCTTAATTGTATTCTTTTCTTTATTTTTCTTTGTTCATAAACCTATTAAAAAGGTAATTGAAGAAAGAAGACAATTCATTCAAGATAACATCGATGAAAGTGTCAAAAATAAAGAAAAATCCATAGTTTTAGAAGAAAAAAGAAATACAGAACTTTGAGAAGCAAGAATTGCAGCAGCTGGTATTATTAACCAAGCTAAAATCGAGTCTGAAAAAATAGCAAATCAATACATTACTAATGCTAAAAGAGAAGCAAAAAGAATTATTGAAGATGGACACAAAAATATTTCACAGCAACAAAAGAAATTTGAAGAGGAATCTAGAGAAGAAATTATTACAGTTGCAACTAAATTAGCATCAAAAATTTTAGAAAAACACGTAAGTCACTACGAAGAAAAAGAACTTATTGATAAATTACTTAATGAGGTTTATGAATAATTATGAATACAATAAGTAGTGAAAGAATTAATGGTTATGCACAAGCTATTTTTCAAATTGCATTAGAACAAAAAAAAGTTGATGTTTTTTACAAACAAACAGAAAAACTAAGTGAAATCTTTAAAAAAGAAGAAGATTTACTTCCATATTTAAAAAGTTTTGAGATCGAATTTGAACTAAAAGAAGAATTAATCGATGCTTCTTTTGCGAAAACTTATCAAACAGAACTTGTAAATATGATTAAACTTTTAGTTCAAAATCACTTTATAAGTTCAATTAATTATATTTTTAATAAATTTGAAAAATATGCTCTTGACTATTTAAAACAGAAAAAAGGTATTGTTTATTCAAGTCATAAATTGAATAAAGAATATATGGACAAAATTATTGATTTTATTGAAACAAAAATCAATAAAAAAGTAATTTTAAAAAATGAAATTGATAAAAAACTAATTGCTGGTATCAAAATTATTATAGATGATTTAATTTTTGAAAATTCAATCAATTCTCAATTAAATCAAATAAAAGATCATATACTTAAAGGAAAGAGAGAAAAATAATATGCCATTAAAAACAAGTGATATTTCAGCATTAATAAAAGCACAAATTAAGTCATATGGCAAAAAAATCATTTCTGACGAAGTTGGAAAAGTAATTTCAGTTGGTGACGGAATCGCTCTTGTATCCGGACTAGAAAAGGTTGGTCTTGGGGAACTAGTTGAATTTCCTAATAACATTTATGGTATGGCTTTAAACATAGAAAGCGACTTTGTCGGAGTTGTTATCATGGGTAAAGAAAACCAAGTTGTTGAAGGCGATTTAGTTAAAAGAACTAAAAAAATCATTTCTGTTCCTGTAGGGGAACAAATGGTTGGAAGAGTTATAAATGCTCTTGGGGAACCTATTGACGGAAAAGGTGCAATTGATTTTAGCAAAAGAAGAGAAATCTTTGTTGAAGCGCCTGGAGTTATGAAAAGAAAAGAAGTTAATGAACCTTTAAAAACAGGTATATTAGCTATTGACTCAATGGTTCCAATTGGAAAAGGTCAACGTGAATTAATTATTGGTGACCGTCAAACAGGAAAAACTGCTGTTGCTATTGATGCAATTTTAAACCAAAAAGGACAAAATGTCCACTGTGTTTATGTAGCAATTGGACAAAAAAATTCCACAGTTGCACAAATTGTTAATAAACTTCAAAACAGTGGTGCAATGGAATATACAACAGTTGTTGTTGCTGGAGCTTCTGAACTTGCTCCTTTACAATATATTGCTCCTTACTCAGGAGTAACTATTGCCGAAGAGTGAATGTATAAAGGGAAAAATGTGCTAATTGTTTATGATGATTTATCAAAACACGCAGTTGCTTACCGTACACTTTCACTTCTTTTAAGAAGACCACCTGGTAGAGAAGCATATCCAGGAGATATCTTCTACCAACACTCATATTTACTTGAAAGAGCTGCTAAACTTAATCAAGAAAATGGTGGTGGTTCAATTACAGCACTACCTATTATAGAAACACAAGCAGGGGATATTTCAGCATATATTCCTACAAACGTTATTTCTATAACAGATGGTCAAATCTTTATGAAAGAGGCTTTATTTAACTCTGGACAAAAACCTGCTGTTGATGTTGGTTTCTCTGTTTCTAGGGTTGGTTCAAGTGCTCAAACTAAAGCTATGAAATTTGTTTCTTCTTCATTGAAATTACAATTAGCTCAATATAATGAATTAAAATCATTTGCTCAATTTGGTTCAGATTTAGATGAAACAACAAGAAGAATTTTAGATCACGGTTCTAAAGTTTATGAATTGTTAAAACAATGACAATATATTCATTTTGACCAAAACGATCAAGCCATTATTTTACTTTCTGTTAAAGATAAACTAATTAATCCAATTCCAAAAGAATACATTTTACAATATAGAGATGAATTAGTTAACTTTATAAACAGCGATACTAAAGCCTTAGAATTAAAGGCTGAATTGATTAAAGAAAGAGCATTTAACGACGAATTATTAGTTGAATTTAAAAAATTAATAAGAAGTTTTATTTTAGAATTTATCAACAAAATTCCTAACTATGATGCTTCTTTATATCCTGCAATGCCGGAGTTATAGAAAATGGCTTCTAATCAAAAAATAAAAACTAGAATTAATTTAATTTCAAATACAAGAAAAATAACTAAAGCAATGGAATTACTCTCCAGTGCTAAATTAAGAAGAATGAAAAATAATTTCCTTTCTATTCAAGAATATTCAAATTCTATTAAAAGCATTTTAAGTTCATTAGCACAAAAAACTAAAAATATAAGCGAAATTTTTACTTTAAATAAAGAAGCACCAAAATTATTTATTATCATTACTTCCGATTTAGGATTATGTGGTGGATATAACAGCAATATCTACAAATTAACTAAAAAGGAAATTGGTAAAAATGATAAACTAATAATTTTCGGAAATAAAGGAATTTCCCTTTTTAAAGACTTTGAAACTCAAGTTATTCAAAAACATTCTAACTATGGAGATGACTTAAACTATTCACTAGTAAATAATGTTATCAACAAAATAAAAGAACTTTTAGAATCTAAATCAGTTTCAGAAGTAAATTTAGTTTATACCAAATTTATTAATAGTGTGCTTTATGAACCACTAATTAAAAAATTGTTACCACTAAATAATAATCAAAAAAGTGATTTTAATATTAGTGACAATGAAAATAATGTCTTAGTAGAATTTGAACCTAATCCAGAAATTATTTTAAAAAATCTTATCCCTTTATATATGGGTTCTACAATTTACAATGCTTTAGCTGAATCTAAAATTTCCGAAATGTCTTCAAGAAGAACAGCTATGGAAAATGCATCAAATAATGCAGATGAAATTATTAACAATTTACAAATTGTCTTTAATAGAGCAAGACAATCTTCTATTACTCAAGAAATAACTGAGATAATAGGTGGAACAACAACAAAATAATAAAGAAAGGAAGGAAACTATGGAAAAAAATATAGGTAAAATTGTTCAAATTTTAGGTCCAGTTATTGACGTAAAATTTGAATCAGGTAAACTTCCAGCTTTACTTAATGCTTTAGAAGTTAATCTTAATGCCAACAAAAAAATTATCCTTGAAGTTGAACAACACATCGGTGATGATGTAGTTAGAACTATCGCTATGGAAATGACTTATGGACTTTCTAAAGGACTTGAAGTTGTAGATACAGGAAAATCAATTCAAGTACCTGTAGGAAAAGAAATTCTTTCTAGAATGTTCAATGTGCTTGGTGAACCTATTGATGAATTAGGTTCAGTGGATGCAAAACTAAAAATGCCTATCCACGCTACTCCACCAACTTACGAAGATCAAAAATCAACTTCTGAAATTTTAGTTACAGGAATTAAGGTTATCGACTTATTAATCCCTTATGTTAAAGGTGGAAAAATCGGTTTATTTGGTGGAGCTGGAGTTGGAAAAACAGTTCTTGTGCAAGAACTTATTAACAACATAGCTACTCAACATGGTGGTCTCTCTGTTTTTGCAGGAGTTGGAGAACGTTCAAGAGAAGGTAATGATCTCTATCACGAAATGAAAGCTGCAGGAGTTTTAGACAAAACAGCACTTGTTTTTGGTCAAATGAACGAACCTCCCGGAGCTAGAATGAGAGTTGCTTTAACAGGACTAACAATGGCTGAATACTTTAGAGATAAACTAAATCAAGACGTTCTTTTATTTATTGATAATATCTTTAGATTTACTCAAGCAGGTTCCGAAGTATCTACATTACTTGGAAGAATCCCTTCAGCGGTTGGTTACCAACCAACTCTTGCTACAGAAATGGGACAATTGCAAGAAAGAATTACTTCTACAAGAAATGGTTCTATAACTTCAGTACAAGCAGTTTATGTGCCTGCAGATGACTTAACTGACCCTGCACCTGCAACAACATTTGCTCACCTAGATGCTAAAACAGTTCTAGATAGAAACATTGCTGCTCTTGGTATTTATCCAGCAGTTGATCCACTTGCTTCAGGTTCAAGAATGCTTGATCCGCTTGTAATTGGTGAAGAACACTATAGTGTTGCTAGAAAAGTTTTAGAAATTTTACAAAAATTTAAAGAATTACAAGATATTATTGCTATCCTTGGTATGGATGAACTTTCTGAAGAAGATAAAAGAACTGTTTCAAGAGCAAGAAGACTTAGAAACTTCTTATCTCAACCTTTCTTTGTTGCTGAAAAATTCTCAGGTATTTCAGGTAAATTTTTACCATTAGAAGATACAATTAGAAGTTTCAAAGAAATCATTGAAGGTAAACACGATTCATTACCAGAAGAAGCATTTTTATATGTTGGTTCAATTGAAGAAGCAATTGAAAAAGCTAAAAAACTTTAATATTAATTATGAAAATAACTAAACTAAAAATAATTACTCCTAATGGGGTATTTTTAGAAAAAAATATCGAAATTATTACTTTAAAAACCACTGAAGGATATAAAGGATTGCAATATGGAATTCAACCATTTGTTGCATCAATAGTTCCATCCAAAGCTTTTATCAAAAGCGAAAACAAAGAAGAAATAATTTATATTAAATCTGCAATTGTATATGCTCAAAAAGAATTAATAACTATTATTAGTGATTCAGTATCATATGATTCAAATATCATTGACATTAATGATGAATCCAATAAAACTCATGATACCAAAGCTAAAAGTTCAATAGAAGATGTACAAAAAGAAATTCAAATTAAAAAAGAGATAGAAAAAGCACAAAAATAGTCCAATTAAGGACTATTTTTTTGATCTTGATTTTTTTCCTTTTATACAGGATTTTCCCATTAGAAAAGTAATTAATGCCATCTTTCTTCTTTAATAATTTCAATCAAGGCATTTAATTCTAACATTGTTTTTCCTGTGTTTCCCAGTTAACAAAGAAAAAAATAATAAAATTTAGATTGTATATATTTATTTATAAATATATACATTTTTTATTTTTTTTAATAAAATTCTTGCTATAACTTGCTATTTATGATATAATTTAAATATGAAATTAATGTTATTTAACTCTACGGGACCAAAAAAAGCAACATATAAAAATATTGGTTACTGAGATACAAGCGGAAGTTATAGAAGAAATATTAGATTATTAGCTTTAGGAAATCAAGAAAAGCTACTTAAAAAGAATCCTAATTATGAACAAATTATTAAAAGCATAATAAGTAAATATGACACAACCGTAAATATAGAAAAATTAGAAGCAGAAATAAATTCTGCACTTCTTTTGAGTTCAAATATTACTAAAACTAAAAATTTTAGTGCAGAATTTATTTTAGAATTTATGTATGATTTAAACATTTTTGAAAATTTTAATTTTGGTAAGCACAAAGG
>NZ_JBTGVD010000018.1:0-25661 GCF_054343395.1 Mycoplasma sp. CB776 | reverse complement strand
CTAAGATTATCTAATCTATAGCATAAATTCGCAATAGAGTCCTGTTCTCAAGTGTTAGGATAATTAAGAAATTTGGTGTCATTTTAAGCATTTTAAAAAAAATAAGTTAATTTTAAAAAATAATTACATATATTTTTGTAGTTTTGAATAGTTAATATAGAAAAATTTTCAAACAATAATTTTTAATATTTAATTAGTTATCTTAATAAAAATTAATGATCCAAATAAAATTGTTTTATAATAATAAAGTAAGAATTAAAAATTTAAATTTTAAGTATTTAGAAAGGTGTTTATGAAAAATAAAAAGATACAAAAAATTTTAATAATATTAGGTGGTGCTGCTACAGTAGTAACAGCAACTTCATTAGGACTTATTTTTGGTTTAAAAAAATCAAATAACTTATCAAATATACAGAAAAATACAGAAAATGTAACTATTTCATTATTAGAATTGAATGAAACAAATGCTAAAATTAAAGCAACAATAAATTCTAATGATTCTAAATTTGATAATAAAGAAAAATTTAAAATCATTTTTAATGATATAGATTTTGTTGCTTCAAATTTAGAAAAAAAAGATAATAAAACTATTATAACTTTTGAACTTTGAAATTTAAGTTCTCAAACTTTATATAAATTTTATAATATCAAATTCAATGATGAAATACTTGAAACTGTTAATAGAGATTTTAATTTTACAACTAAAAAAGCAGCAGAACAGAAAATTTATGAAGTAGAAACTTTAGAAGCAACTAACATTTCAAACAATAGTTTAGATATTTCTTTTAATTTAAATAATAATGAAAATATTGAACTTTCTCTTTTTAATGTTGAAGTAAGTGATTATAATAAATCAATTTTAGTTACTTTTAATTCCCAAACAAATTCCTATAATTTTCATTTAGATAATTTAAATCCAAATACTGTATATACTATTAATAAAATTAAATATAATAATAAAGATTTAAACATTAAGTCAACTAGTAGAAGCTTTAGAACTACAACAAATGAATTAATGCTAGAAAGTGTTAAATTAGTTTCGAAAAGTAAAAATTCTGCAGTTCTTGAGTTAACTTTAAATAAAGAGTTAACTAATGAAGAATTAAGTCGTTTATCTGCAAAATTTTTAGTAAATTCCACAACAACAATAGCAACATCAAATTTCAAACATTTAGCAAATAATCATTTATTATTAACTCTTGAAAATCTAAATCCACAAACAAATTATAAATTAAATGAACTTATTTTAAATAATGAAAATGCCATTTTAAATGAAGAAAATAAAATAAGTTTTAATACATCAAAAGATGTTAGTGAAGATACTTTTACAGTAAGTAATGTAATATTTAAAAATATAACTGAAACATCAGCAACTATTAGAATTGAATTTAGTGAACATGAGTTAGTAGATTCTAATCATCATGAATTTGACTTAGAATTTATTAATGGAAATTCAACTAAATCAAATGATTATAATATCGATAATAATTTTGTGGAAATTAATGTAGACAATTTAGATTTTCATGCAACATATACACTTTCTAATGTTATGTTAAATGGGCATACATTAACTTTACCTTCTGGAAATAGCGAATATAATTTTACAACTAAAGAGTGAACTAGACCTGTAATTTTAAATAATCTTGATTATAAAATTGAAGACAAAATTAATGAAAATCTTTCAGATATACTTTCATTAAATTTTGGCATAATTGATATGTTTCCACTTAAAAGGCAACAATATTTCTTTGTTGCAACTTTAAGAGATCAAGAAACAAATGAAGATACAAAACTTTACTTTACATCTACATTTAAAGACAATAGTAAAACCCAATTAACTCTTGATAATGTTAGAATTTCATTAAGTGAAGATCCAGAATCTGATGGCGATTCATTATATTATGATTTACGTCCTAATAAAAATTATTTATTAAAGTCTTTTCAATTAGTAAAAGAAGCTGAAAGTGATAACTATGGTACTGTAGATTTTACTTTAAAAGAAGGAAAAGAATTTACAATTGATACGCACATTAATAGAATTAAGTATCAAAATGTTAATTTAAATAGTAGTAATAATAATTTAAATATATCATTAGATTTAACAGAGCAAAGCAATGAAAATGTTCAAGCAACAATAGAAAGTGATTATGGTGGTTTATGAGTTTTACCTTTAACTAAAACTAATAATAATTATGCTGGAACATTAAATTTAGCTCAAATGCCAAGCGGGCATTTTAAAGTTTCTAAAGTTACTTTAAATAATAAACCTATTTTTATTTCTGCTGCCAATAAAGGTACAAATGAAGTGCAAGTAGAAATTGCAAAAGATAAAAATAATATAATTAATTCTATAAATTATTTATTTGATAAATATAACTATGAACATAAAATCAGTTTATCTTTAAATACTGATAATAAAGAAAATTCCTTTATTTTTAAACAAAATCCTATCGTTGTAGTAGAAAAAAATGGTTCAACAAATAATTATATAAATTTACAAAGTCAATGAAATAAACAAACAAATCAATTAGATGTTTTTAGTTCTAATTTAGATTTTGGAGCATCATATAAAATATTAGGAATAGGAAATATTCACATTAATCAAGTTGACAACAACTCTTTTAAAACAATTGAAACAAAAGTAAATAAAATTCAATTAACTAGTGATCGATTAAATAGTTTTGTCGATCAAATTCAAAATCTTGAGTTAAAAAAACATTGATGAGCTTCTGGTATTAAAGAAGAATTATTAAAAGAAAAAAATTTATTTAAATTCTTTGATTTATCAAATCTTTCTATTAATAAATTTGATGATAATATCACTTTTGAGTTTGATGAAAATAGTTTTAGTAATCAAGATGAATTAAATGGAACTTTAACATTAACTTTTAAATTAGTAAGTGGCACAGAAAAATCAAAATCCAAAACATTAAATATAAGTAATTTATATTCACAAACTTGAATTAATAAAAATAAAACTAATACAAACTTGTTTGAGTCTTTAGTATCAATTTCAAAAGAAGGTTCAAGAAAATCAACAAAAGAATTCGATGAAGCATTTAGTGATCCTAAATATAATAATAGAGATGATTTAGATTCTTCATTTGGTAAACCTTCAATTATTATTGAACTAAATGACCAAAAATTAGCTGAATTTTTAGATATTGATAAAGTACTTACAAGTTATGATACAAATAAATTTAAAGTATATTTTGTAAAGTATAAAGATGATGAAGATGTTTATCAACCACACAAAACTACTGGTTATGCACCACTTGGGATGATGCAATATAAGTTAATGTTTTGATTTAATCAACATTCACCAGAAGATAAATATACAAATCAAGTAACCCCATTATGAGTTTCTGGTTATAATCAATATACAAATAAAAATTCTAAAGATTTATTTGCTTATTTATCATTGCAATCACAATTATTTTCTTCAAGTGAATATAAAAATATGAATGCAAGATATGGAATAAAATCCACAACACAAGAAACTGCTGATCAAATGCTAGAAGAAATTAATCAAAAAAGCAGTTCCAAAGAAAAATTACTTTATTTAGAGCAAAAAACTAATTTAATTAGATTTTTAAATGATAGCTATAATATTTTAAAAGATACTTATAATCCTCCTGTAACAAGAGATTATTTTGAATATGAAATTGTAAATGTGAAGAAAATATCTTATGGTCTTAATAATTTTTTAGATATAGCACTAGGTATCAAACCAATTTATTTAGGTGCAAACTATAATAATGAAATTAAAAATGAAGTAATTAATAAAAATACAATTCATATTAAACTTTTAAATAATAATTAATTCTAAATATAAATATTATTTTTATCAGAAGTTTATGCTTCTGATTTTTAATAAACAAATTTAAAAGTAATATAATTAAATTATGAATGAAACAAATAGAAAAGTATTTTTAACTTTCTACCAACAAGTTCAAAGGTTAAAAAAAGAAAAGAAAATGCAAATTGAAGATGAAACGGCAGCTGAAGAGTATTTAAAAAGTAATAATTATATTCAATTTATAACACCTTATAAAATTGCTTTTGCAAAGAAAACAGAAGATTTTAATTTAAATGAATGAAAAGAAAATTTATCTATAAATAAAATTAGTAAAAACAATATTTTTAAACAATTATTTATTAATTCAAAAATGAAAAAACATATATATTATGAAGATTTTTCATTTAATTTATTAAAAGAAATTAATGAAAATAATAAAAAAATTTCTATTTTATTATTTAAAAAAATTCTTGAAATAGAAGGAAAATTGAAAAGTCAAATTAGCAATTATATAGCAATGTGTATGAAGATATATAAAGATGAAAAAAAATTAAAAGTTGACGAAAATTGAAAAATATTTTTGCAAAATTATAAGCCAAAAGAAAATTTTGAATTTATTATAAGTGAAAACGAAAGAAAAAAAATTTATTTTAAATATCACACTAAAACAAATAAATTTTTATATTTTATTGATGGTAAAAATGAGATATATGAACTTAATTATAAATGTTTAAATAATAATATATGTATAAACAATATATTACATAAATTAAATCTACAAAAAAAAGAAAAGAAAAATTTATTATATAAACTACAACAAAAAGCATTTGAAATAAAGGAATTTAAATTTTTAATGGAAAAAATAAAAAAATATAAAGATTGCAATTATATTTGAAGAGATATAGAAAAATTTGAATTAGGAACTTTAATTTCTTTATTTAAAATAGTAAGCGAATTTGGAAAAAATAATAATTTTATAAATTTAATTTTTCCTAAAAATTGATCAATGGCAAAAATAACTGCATTTTTTAATTTTTTGCAAAAATTAAGAAACCATATTGCTCACCAAAAAAATTTACAATATTTTTATTTATTAGAACTAGAAGATGAATTTTTAAAAAATTTTAAAAAAATAAATAAAATCATTTTTTATTCTGATTTAAAATATTTACTTAAAATAAAAAATTTATTCGGTTTACCATATAGATTTGATATTTTTATTACCAAAAATGGTCTTCAAACTACTTTTAATAGTTTATTTGATAAAAAAATAAAACAAATTTTAAATTTTTTGTAAAAATATGTTAGAATTATTATGTATTGGAAAAAGCCGCCAAGGTGCGGGTATTTAGAGATATTTAAAAATTCTCTATCTAAGCGAAGAAACCGCTTTAAAAAGCGGTTTTTTTGCACTTTTTTCATTAAAACAGACTTAAATTAAAAAAATATAAAAAATCAAAAAACAGAAATTTTTCAATTCTTTTTTAACTTTTTTAATTTAAATGATCATTTTTCTTTAATTTCTATTGAAATTTACAACGAATAAAAAAGTTTATTTTTTATAAAAATAATAAAAAAATAGTAAAATGTAGAAGATGTTTTAATTTAATCAAGGGAGAAAAATGAGTATTACAGATAAAAGATCAAAATTGATCGCTACAATCGGTCCTTCTACTCAGGACTATAAATTATTAAAAAAACTTGTTGAAAATGGAGTTACTACAATTAGAGCAAACTTTTCACATGGTGATTTTGAAGAACAAAATGCAAAATTTGAAAATGCTAAAAAAATAACTAAAGAGTTAAACATTCCAGTTTCTATTTTACTTGATACAAAAGGTCCAGAAATTAGAGTTGGAAAAATGAAAGATGGAGCTCAAGTTATTGAGGCGAATTCAGAAGTAACAATTTTAACAAATGCAAATGATTTTAAAAACTTTGAAGGAACTGCAAAACAATTTTCTGTTTCATATGAAATGGATAAAGATTTAAAAGCAGGTGACAGAGTTCTATTTGATGATGGTAAACTGCAATCAGTTGTTAAAACTGTTAAACCAGGAAGAGTTGTTGTTAAAATGGTTAACACTCACAAATTAAAATCAAATAAAAGAATTAATTTACCAGGTGTTGAATTTTCATTACCATTCTTAGCTGAAAAAGATATAAATGATGTTAAATTTGGTATTGAAAAAGGTGTAAACTACATAGCAGCATCTTTTGTTAACTCAGCAGCAAACGTACAAGAATTGAGAAAATTATTAAATGATAATGGTGGTTCTCACATTCAAATTATTTCAAAAATTGAATCACACGTAGGTATTGAAAGAATTGATGAAATCATTGCTGAATCAGATGGAATTATGATTGCTAGAGGAGATTTAGGTTTAGAAATTCCTTATCAAGATGTTCCATATCACGAAAAAAATATTATTAGAAAATGTAGATTAGCTGGTAAACCAGTTATTGTTGCTACACAAATGTTAGATTCAATGGAAAATTCACCACAACCTACAAGAGCAGAAGTAACAGACGTTTATTGAGCAACTGAACTTGGAGCTGATGCTACTATGTTATCAGGGGAATCAGCACAAGGTAACTACCCATTAGAATCAGTTCAAGTTATGTCAACTATTAATAAAAGAGCTGAAAAAGAATTTTATAATAAATTATTCTATAGAGTTCAATTAGCTACTATTGCTAAAGCTTCTTCAGGTAAAAGAGCAGAAATTGCTCATAAACTTGCACATTTAACAGCAGAAAAAGACATTAGATATGCAATTGTTTTATCAAGAACAGGGGAACTATTAAAAATGGTTGCTAAATTTAGACCAAATACAGCAATTATTGGTATTTTAGATAATGAAAAAATGATTGGTGGATTTGGAGTTACTTCTTCAGTGTTTACATCATTAGATTCAATTAAATTATTTAAAGAAATCAAAAATAACCCATCTAAAGCAAAAGAAGCTTTAAAACCATATGGTGCAAATAAAGGAGATAAATTCGTAATTGTTGAAAACGACAAGATTACTGAATTTACATATTAATAATACAAAATCTTTCTTTTTATAGGAAAGATTTTTGTTTTTCGAAAAGATTTAAAAAGTTATAAAAAAAGGAATTTTTGTTTATTTTTATCTTTTTTAACAAAAAAAAAAAAAAATAGGAGTATAATCAAAATATAAAATTAAAACATTTTTCATATTTAGGGGGTAAAAATGAGAAATTTTTTAAAACAAAGCAAAGTTAAAAAAACAATTGCTATTTTAACCACTTCTATTACAATACCTGTTACAGGAGCGGGTATCTATTTTGCAGCAACTACTGATTCTGCAAATTCAACCGAAAGATCTAAATTATTAAAAGACAACATTATTTCTATTAATACAGGAACCAATTTAGATTTTAAAGATGGTTTATTTTCTCATAGAGATAACAACCAAAAAGTCAAACAAATAAAAAAACCGGAGAAAAAACTAGAAATAACTATTAGTGAAAATCCAAAAGAACCAGAAGAACTTTTAAAACCACCCGCAAGCGAAAAACCGGAAGAAAAAATTTTGGTTTCACCACCAAAACAAACTCCACCTCCACCCCCAGAAAAAGAACCTGAACCAGAACCTGAACCAATAACCCCAGATGATCCTGAACCGGAAAATCCAAAGATAATTGATATCAACGTTGATAATAAGGTTACTCCTGAAACACCAAAAGAGGAACCACAAAAACCGCCTGCAATTGTTCCTGAAGAACCAAAACAGCCAGAACAACCTGTAGAACCCCCAAAACCCGAACCTGTTCAACCGGTAGTAATTGAAGAACCAGTTGTGCAACCAAAACCAGTGGAAAAACCCGTAGAAACAGCACAACCGGAGCCAGTTCAACCAAAACCACAGGATAAAAATATTGAAATTCTTCATTTTGAGAATACTGATATTGTTGCTCACGTTACGAGACCAAGAGAAAGAATTCTTCATTCTGATGATGTTGCTAAAAAAATTACTAATAGAGTTCCTTATGTTGCTAATATAACCCCCAAAATTAATTCAATAGAAGTTACAGATGAAATAAGAGCAGCAAATACTAAAAGTGCAATTAAAGCATTAACAAGAACTTTTAATCAAGAAGAAAGAGATTCACTTAGAACTCCAAACTCTGATATGTTTAGCATTTCAAGGTATATAGAGTTAAATGAAGACTATTATAAAGTGCTTTTTGATAAGTTTTCAAGATTAATTGAAAATGGTGATAAAGTTAGGGAGTTTTTAACAGATGAAGGAAAACAAAAATACCCAGAATTAAAAGCTTTAAAAGATAAAAACGAAAGATATGCAAGAATAATTTCTTACATTGATCCAAACAAATTCACCAAAACATCACAAGCAGTAGAAACAATGCTTGGAAAAGGATATGTTATTGAACCAGAAAATAGAAATGTTTATATCGATGCAAATGGTGAAATAAATTCATACTCTTTTGAACCTTTAATAAATGGAGTGGTTGCAACAAGAAAAAGAGATAATTCAGAGAAAAGAGTATTTGGTTATTCTAGTCAATGAAGTAGATCTCCAGAAGATGTACAAAAAGGAGTTTATCCAGGATGAACTAAAAGAGATGTTACATCAGACTATCGATTCACAAGTTATAACGTTTCAAGAAGTGATGGTTTTACAATTAGTGAACTCACCAGAGATGAACCTATTCAAGGAAAAAGAAATAAAGGTTTAGTAGTAGAAATCGATGCATCCAACAACAAAGGTTATGCTAAAACTCTTGGATTTATAAGACAAGCAAAAGAAAACGGTTTAGAAATAACATCTTATAAAATTAAAAATATCGGAACAAAAGATGCAAACCAAAGATTTTATGATATTTTTAAAGCATTGCCAGATAACTTGCCACAACTTGAGTTATATTTTGAAACAAATAACACATCAGCACTTATTGCTTTAGAAAATAAAAAAATTGATGAATTATCTTTATACACAACTAAAAATGTGCATTCAGATTCATGAAGTATTAATCCTTTAGCTTTAAGAAATGTTGCTTTTGTTAATACTTTAGATTATAATGTAAGTAGAGAATATGGTTATGGAGTAAAAGTATTTTCTAGAATCGTATTTGATACACTATCTTTTGAAGAATCTGATTTAGGAAGTAATCCAACAGTTTATAAAGACTTAACAAGAATTAATGATGGTTTAAGAATGGCATATTTTGTAAGAAATAATGAAGGGATTTTCCAAGGAAGTTTTGGTCCAGGATTGGATGCTGATCACAATGAAGGTGGTAACAGTTATCCTCTTGGTTTAGATTTTAGTAGAGCACCATCAATTAAATCATTGCGTGGAATGCGCTTCTATGATATTCACAACTCTTCTAATGGAGTTAGAAAACTCAAAAGAATTAAGTTTTTTAACAATAGTGATACTTTTGAAATTGATGCTGATGAATTGAATAATGCACAATGAGCTGACATTTTAGATCAAACATTACCACAAATGCCAAGAAGCAAAATTGGTTTTTCTAACGGAAGTCAGACATCTAAAATCAAAATTGTTTCTAAAAATGGAGTAAATTCATTAACACCAGAAGGAGTAAGAAACCTTAATACTCTTTTAGATTGAAGCGATGGAAACTTTAATAGCAATACAACAATTTATGTTGGAGAACATGACACAATGCTTTATAAACAAATGCAAAATATCGGAAAAAGAGTAGCATATTCAAGTTCAGAAAACTTTGAATTTAACTAAGAAAGAAGGACAAAATGAAAAAAAGAAAAATTTTTATGCCTTTATTATTAATAGGAATAAGTTCTTTTGCATTCATTTCATGTAATGACACAAGCAAACCAAATCCTGGCGATAATAACGGAGGAAATGATAATTTACCATTAGATACAGAAGAAAGAAAAAATACTTTTTTAAAATCAGTAGCTGATTCTGTTAATATACAATATACATCTTTTACACAAAATCCCCCAAAAACTGACAGAAAAAATGTATATTTTACAGATTTACACGATTTTCTTGAAGATGTTAAATTCACAATAAGTGGAAAAGATTCTGATAAAGTATCTGCTTCTATAACTAACTTTAAAGTAGAAAGAGATAAAGAAGGTTTATCTATTTCCAATAGAACTGGTAAAGGAACAATAGTATTTGAATTCACTCTAAAAAGCGACCCTAAAATCAAATATACTAAAGAAGTGGTGGTTGATGGTTTTGCAAGCAATCCTTACAATGCTGGTTCTGATGGTTCAATTCCAACTAACTTACAAAAAACAGATAATGTAACTTTCTTGAAAAAATATGTTACTTCAAATCAAGAAGAAAGATTTAATATTGATAACGAAGAATATGTTAAAACACTAAAATTACAATTAACTCAAGGTGCAGGCAACTTTGATGCTGCGAATTATAGACCAGAGTTAAAAATAACAGAAGAAAAGAAAAAAGAATTTGATGCAAAAGCAAAAGAAGCAAAAATCGATACTTATGACAACTCTTTAATGAAAGGATTTACACTTCCTTCATATGATGATAAAGGTGAATATAAAGGTTTAGATATATATGATAAACCAGAAGTAACTAAAGGTCCTTCATGATTAGATGCAGCAAAAAGAGATCCTTATCAAATAGTAGGTATTCCAAGATACTTACCAAACGAAATGTATAAGAAAATTGCTTTACAAACATTCCATGTAACTTTTAATAATCAAGATGAAAAAGATGCAAAAGTGTTCCATCCAACTTCTGGGACTATGTGAATTATGGACTTTCAGAAAAAAGATGATAACAAATATCCAACAAAATGATATTTTGGAACAAATGTGCACGTTGCAGATGCTTTAACTAATAAAACAGCATCTATTAGTTTTTCTCGTTTAAATCCTGATGCAGGAATTCAAACAGTGTTTAAATTACTTGGATTTGATGAAAACTTTACAAGCTTTGGTTTCCCTTTAGATCTTACAAATAAAAATAATTGACCTATTAAAGTAGTATTTTCAGGTAAAGATTTTCTTAAAAAAGATCCTTCTGACTACTTAATAGATGCACAAAAAAATACTTTTAAAGATAAAAAAGAATTTATTGATTTTGCTGTAATTGAATTGGATTTTGAAAAACTACAGCAAACAGTTGGTCAAAACGGTTCTTCTATTACATACGGAAATAAATCATATGATTCAGCAAAAATCAATTCTTTATTTAACGATAAATCAGAATTTGCAAAATTATTTACAAATGACTATGCAGACAAAAAAGAAGATCATATAAAATTCTTAAAAAAATCATATCTAAAAGATTATAAACAAATTGATTTTCCTTTATTAAAACAAGATTTAGAAAAATACAAAGGTGATAGTCTATACATTTTAGGTTATCCATTAGCTCTTCAAGATTTTTACTTAAAAGAATATGAAGATGAAGATCAAATAAAAAGTAGAAAAAGAGATTTTAGTTTATGAGTAAATGCAGATAGTGAATTATTTCCAAAAGGCTCTGTAACAACAAATGACAGTGAAAAAGCAAAAAAAGGAAATTACCTTTCTTATTCAGTTGGATATAGAACATTTACAGATAAACCAGGAGTAGTTGATGAATTCATAAGTGCAACTAGACTTGGAAAAGATTTATACACTGATTCAGAAAAAAAACAATGAGTAGCTTCAGGATTGGCTTATAGTCCAAGACATTATGTTCCTTATGGTGGAGCATCAGGTTCATCTGTTAGAAATGACAAAAATGAACTTGTTGCTGTATTCCACGGAGCAAATAGTGGAGCAAAAACAGGATTAGCAGCAGCTTTTAGATCTGAAGGATATGATTTTAAAGGTGCTTATGGAACAGGGGATAAAGCATATCATTTACCACAATATGACTTAATCTATGGTGGTGGAAAAGATCAACAAAAATCATACAGAGAAGAAATGAAAAAACTTTATGGAAGTGATACAAACTTCAAAACCAACTTGTTCCCACAAGGTTTAGATCACGTAGAGGAGGGATTTACTTTTGATAACAGTTCAACAGCAACAGAATCAGAAAATAATTAATAGATATAAAACAAAACCAAAAAATAATTGATTATTTGATGTTCTGAAATATTCTTTAGTAGGTTCTATTTTTGTTGGATTATTATTAATTTTAATATTCTATAATACAACAATTTTAGGTAGAGCAGAAAGAGCAGATTACTTTTTATCATTTAATTCTTTACAAATTGCAAGACAATATAATTTTTTAATAATATCAAAAGTTTCTTTATTATTCTTTGTCTTGTTCTATTCGATTATAAAAAACTATATAAACTTAGTTTTTCATAAAGAATTGATAAAAATTTATATTCCTTGGTACATTCTTTATTATTTATTTTCAATTGCAGCTTTTGTATTATTTTTTGTTTTTAATCCATATGCAAATTTAGATAAATATGTACCAGATAATAATGTATATCAACATTTTTGATTAACATTTATATTAATTCCACTTACAATTTTAAATATAGCAAATTACTTTTATTTTTACTTTACAAAGAAAAATAAAAACAAAATTGGTAATAATAAACTTTCTTCAATTATTGTTTCCACAATCGCACAAATTTTATTTGTAGCTGGATATATCTCAATTTTTTGATTATTAATCGAAAAGCAACAAAATGATTTACCAGCGCTAATTTTAGATAAAAGTCAAATTTATTTATTTATGGAACAATTGTTTTCAGTTAAAACATCCTTAAATATTATTTATATGATTGCTATTATTTTAACTATAACAATCTTATTAATAGGAATGAACTTTCCAAAAATTCAGTTTTTATTGAAAAGAGAATATAACCATTTATATTTTAAAAGTCAAATTATTCTCTTTTTAAGTTCAGCAGTTGCATTAATAATTTGATTTGTCTTTATCTTAATTACAACACAAAAAAATACTGATGTTATTTCTGCAAGTAAGCAAAATAGTTATATTGCTTTAATTGTACAAATTATCTTTATTTTAATATTTACAAGTCTTTACTTTGCATCTAATTTTGTTTCTTTCTTGAAACCAAAAGGCAAAATTAACCCATCATTTTATTTTGTTGTAGTACAACTTTTAATTTGAATATCGGTTATGATTGCAACAAGATTTTCTACAGAATTACTTATTAATTCAATTATCTTAATAATTTCTGTTGTCATTTCGACAATCATTTCACTTTTTTATTTAATTTACATTAAAAATACAAGTTTTTATATGATTTTATTAACATTTGTTTTTTTAGGAGCAATTAGTTTATTACTTTTTGTTTCATCACTAAACACTATTTTAATTGAAAGACAAAATTACGCTTTATCATCATTTAATATTGATTTTACTATGAATGAAATTCTAATTATCTTTATAATTACCATTTTATCAACATTTTTAATTAGCCTACTTATTGATTCTGGAATCACATTAGTAAAAATCTTAAAACACAATAAATCACCTAAAAAGAAAGGGAGTAAATAATGAAAAAACTATTTAGTAAAAAACCAAAGAACAAATTGAGTAAAGAACAAGAAGCTTTATTATTTCCTTTCTATGATTTAGAACAAAAATACAAAGAAATAGAAGCTTCTGAAAAATTTATTTCATATTCAAGATTGATGTCATCAGTTTTACTTAGCACAGGATTGAGTTTTGAAAGTGATGTTATAAAAGAATATAAATCAATTTATACTAAAGCTTTAGTAAAAAAATATGATTTAGTTTATTTAGATTTTATTATTTCTTTTGGTTTAAACAAAAAATTCAGTCCAAAATTTCTTGTTCCAATATTAGTAAAAGAAATAAGTTCAAACACTGAACACTTTGATTTAAGATATGATGAAAATTTAGTTAAAGAAAACTTTTTAACCAAATTAAACAACGAAATTAATAGCTTAATGGAAAGAAATTTCTATGTTGAAGTTTTACCTGGAATAATAATTTATTTTTCTTCTTATTCTAAAGAGATGAAATTAGTTTTTAAAAAAGATTACACAAATCAAATAGCAAAATAATATGCATTTAAAAAAAATAGTTCAAAAAAAGAACAATTTAGAAAAAATTAATTTAAAAGCTAACAGCGAGAAAAATATTCTATTAATAACCATAGTAAAACTGAATCAAAAACTTAAATTTTATATAGATAATGCCTTTTTAACAAGAGAATCAATCAGACATTTAAATGATAAATATAACATTCAAAATCCTTTTATCATTGATAATGGAAAAAACAAGTTCAAATCAACCATTAAAGGACTTTTTTCAAATACTATAATCAAAGAAAAAGAATTATGAATTTATTTAAAAGAAGAGCAAAAATACTCTACTGACTCTTATTCTAGATATGAAAAAATGATTTTAGCAAATGCTAAAACCAAAAAAATTGATTTTCTTGCTATTGGAAAAAAAGCAGAAGAATTTTTAAAAAGTAATAATCTAAACATTTTAAAAAGTTTTGATCTTGAAGACACAACAAAAATTAGAACAATTTCCACTTTAATTAAATTTCTCTATGAACAAGAAAAATACAAAAAAGTGAATTTTGTTTTAAACTCAAATAAGAATTACAAAAGTTATTTCACAATTTTACCAATTGAAAATTTTGAAATGCATAAGTTAATTAATACAAATGAAAAAAATCTTCCAAAAGATTTATTTGATTTCAATATTTATCCAAATGTTGCTGAATATGTGCAAAATAGTATTGATATTTATATTGAAAATGTAGTGCAATCTTTAATTATCGAATCACTATTTTATAGTGCTAAATTAAACTTAGTAAGAGTTAATAAAATCCTAAAAGATTTAGAAAAAGAAATCAAATTTACAAAAAGAAAAATTATCAAAATCAAAAGAGAAAATGAAATTGAAGAAATTATAATGCTAACTAAAAATAACGGTAATTTCTCTGTATTTAATAAAGGAGAAAGCAATGAAAACTAATTCTAATTTATATAGCATTACTATTAATTTTATTGATAATTCCATTTTGAAAGTTTGAAATAGTTCTTTAGAATTGTATTTTAAAGACGAATTTAAATGAAGTGAAATTGAAAAAAAATCGCTTGCTTGTTTTGAACAAATTCTCATAAAAATAAAGGAAAAATCAAAAGCTGATAAATATCTTTTTTTAAAAAATGCAAATTTCATTATTTTAAAAAATGAAATAATTATTAACTCTTTGAATGAACAAGAAGTTTTCAAATTAGCAACTGCAAAAAATAACGATAATTCCTTAATAAAAGATCTAAAAAAAGAACTAGATTTTACAAAATCAATGAATAAGTTAAGTTTTAATTTAGATAACACAATAAAAGAAAAAGAATTAATATTTACTTTATATAAAGCAGAAGTGATAAAAGAAATAAATTTAAGAAAGGTAAGTGAAAATGAAAAAGAATAATAAAGATAAACACAAATTATTAGAAACTTTTGCCTTACCTTTAGTTATCACTCCAGCTGCTTTTTTTGCAAGTGCTGATCCTGAACCTAATTCAGGAACTTCAAGCACAAATGGCACAGCAAATGATAAAGAAAAACCAGCTGCAAAAAAACAAAAAAGTCCACAATTTGATACTTTTGCTAAAATAGCTAAAGATGCAATTAAAACCGGACTACAAACAGCTGTCGATATCGCTATTAAGAATTTAGCAGATGAGCAAAATAAACTAAAAGTGGATGAAAAAATTTCTTTTGAAGATAAAGCTAAGAAAAACTACTATTTAGAAACTCTTAAAAATTTTCTTGAAGCAAATAAAGAAAAAATGGCTTCTGATCCTAATGGAAATAAGTTAAATGTAACTTTCCCAAATGTTTTTTCACAAAAAGACAATTTTAAACGTGGAACAGTAACTTTTGAAGGAAAAACATATGATAATGTAATTTTTAACGAAACATCAGACAATACAAGTTATACTAAAGCAATAGGAACAAAAGGAAAACAACAAGCTGAAAAAGAAGAATCTAACTTTTACACAAGTACAGAAGTAAATAATTATCTAAAAAAATATAATGATTCTTTAAAAGAAAGAATAACAGATGTCTTTTATAATGAAAAAGACATTCCTGATATTGAATTTACTCCAGAAACTATTTCTAAAGGTGATGGAAGTACAGTAAGTGCTCTTGTTGCAAAACCACCAGAAGGTTTTACAACTTGAGATGATTATTTTAAAAGCAAATACGAAAATAGATTTACTGCTTTTGATTTGGATCAAAATAAAACAGATGATGAACAGCAAGAAGATCAAAAACAAAAAGAACAAACAGATAATTCTATTCCAGAAATCCCAACAATTGACGATGTAGATTCACAACCAAGCGACCAAATTGTAGATGTTAAACCATATAATCCAAAAGAATATATTGAAAAACTCCCAATTCTTGGTCCTGAAGTGTTAACTAAAAATTTAGATAAAACTGCAGAAGAGATATCATCAGAATTTGAAGCAGAACCAATTAGTGAAAATTACTTCTTCTTCAATAATCCAATCAATACTCGTTTTGAATATAAAGTTATTGCAATAGAAAAAGATACTAATAGTGATAATTATATTGCAACGATTAGAATTCAAGACTTAGTAAAACCAGAATACATAAGGTTATATAAAACCTTTATTACAATACCTAAAAATAAAGGTTTTCAAAAAATTTATGAAGAATATGTTAAATCAGTAAGAAATATATTTGTTAATCTTTATAAATCACTACAATTAGATGAAAAAATTGATGTAGATGCCCTAGAAAGTAATCAATTAAAAACAAGGTTACTCACAATGATTAATGTTGTTACACAAGAGTTATATTACAATAAAACTTTTGTTGATAAACAATCACAAATCCTTTCACCAATTAGTGTTGAGTTAAATAAAAGTAACAATTTAAATAATGCTTCAGTAATTGAAGATGGACTTAATTTACTAGATGTACAATTAATTTCTTCACTTAAAACTTCAAGAATTCAGTTTAGAGAATTTTATTCAATTCTTCCTGAAGGTTACGAAAAAGAGTTATTAAGATACGAACAGTTATTAAAAAATCAACCAGAACTACTAAAAAAAGTTAATGATAAATTCCAAAAATATCACGCCAATACAGATATTATCAATAAACTTTTTGAAAATATGAGAAAAGACATTTCTGTTATTAAAAAACACGCAGGAGCTAAAACTTTTAATACCATTAAGTGATATGAAGAATATTTAGCTTTACTAAGTAAAATAGCAAAACAATTTAACATCGTCAAAAGTTTCTTAAAAGACGAAAAACCAGAAACAGATGAGAAAAATAAAGAAGAAAACTCTAAAAACTTTAATAGCGAATATACAAATGCTAACAAATTATTACAACAAGAATTTAAATCACAAAACTTATTTTTAACAGTAATAGGAACTATTTTAGGTACAGCAGGATTAGGAGCAGTTGCTCTTGCAGGTGCAAACCAATTAAATTCAAAAACTAAAGGTAATAAATCAACTTTAAAAGCAAATATTGCAATAATTATTTTATCAACTATTGTTATCGTATTTGCTCTTGCATTAATTTTATTTGGAACTATAGGAGGAATATAACATGCAAAAGAAAAACCCAATAATTACAGCTATTTTTGATTATATAGTTGAAGTAACTGGTGATTATGAATATAAACAAAGACAAAATTTTACAACAGAAGAATTTCCAGAAGCAAGAATGATGGTTGTAAGTGCTACAGATACTAGAGCATTTTTATTAGTTGATAATAATGTTTTAGAAAAACTTAAAATAGGTCAAGAAATTGTAGAAGTAAAAATTGAAAACGAAATCGAAACTTCTTATTCTCATTTTGGAAAAATTTTAGATATTCACGGAAACGAAATTTTTCCTTCCAAAAGAAAAATTGAAGGAAACTCTTTTTCAAGAAAGAGCAAAATTTTTGGTGATGCCCATAATTTAATGACAGTAAAAACTTTAAATGAACAACTTTATACTGGAATTATTTCTGTCGATTTACTTATTCCAATTGGAAAAGGACAAAGACAATTAATTATTGGAGATCGTCAAACAGGAAAAACCCATCTTGTTGTTAATACAATGATTAACCAAGCAAAAAACAATGTTAAATGTGTTTATGTTGCCATTGGACAAAAAAGAGAAGATATTTCTAGACTTTATGAAACTTTAAAAGAATATGATGCTTTAGACAACACTATTATTATTGATGCACCTTCAACAAGTGCTTATCAACAATATTTAGCACCTTACATTGGAATGGCTCACGCTGAAAACATTTCACAATATGATGATGTTTTAATTGTCTTTGATGATTTAACAAAACATGCTAATATCATTAGAGAAATTGCTTTATTAACTGATAAACCAGTTGGAAAAGAAGCGATGCCAGGAGATATTTTCTTTGCTCACTCATCATTACTCGAAAGAGCAGGTTCTTTTGTTGGACGTCAAACAATTACAGCATTACCTATTTTAAAAACAGTAGATGGAGATATTACAAGTTTAATTTCATCTAATGTAATTTCCATCACTGATGGTCAATTAGTAACAAGTGCAGATTTATTTAGTAGTGGTAGATTACCAGCTATTGATATTGATTTATCTGTATCCAGAACAGGTAGTTCAGTGCAATCAAGAACAATTACAAAAGTAGCAGGAGAAATAGGTAAGATTTTCCGTGCTTATAAAAGACATTTAAAATTAGCAATGCTTGATTATGAATTTAATAAAGAAACCACAAACCTTTTATATAAAGGAAAAATGATTGATAAAATGTTTATGCAAAGAGGTTATTCACTTTATTCACACAGATTTGTTCTATTAATGTCCAAACTAATTTTATGAGGAACTCTTAAAGGAATTAAAGAAGAACAAAAAGCAATGACCTTCTTAAACGTGCTAATTGATGCTAATCCAGATGCAAAAGAAATTTTTGAAAAAATTATTAACAACGAACCTTATGATGAAAATATTACCAAAAGTTACTTCTCATATGCTTTATTACAATATGCTAAAAAATTAAAATTAAATTGAGAAATAGAAGTAGAGCATAAATTTATTGACTTTAGCGAACAAGAAATGAATACACTTTTAGAATTAACAGGAGATAGATAATTATGAATGGAAAAATAATTAAATTTTGAACAGATGTAGTAGAAATTGAATTTTTAGAAGGTAATCTACCAACTTTAAACACAATTTTAACTTTACACGATGGCAAAACATATTTATTAGTTAAAAGACTTGTTAATAATAAAGTAGTAAGAGCAATTATCATTTATTTATATAAAGAAATTTCCCTTGGAGAAACTGTTGTTAATACAGGAAAAAGTTTTATGGTTCCAGTTAGTTCTTTGGCTCAAAACAACATTTATAGTTTTGATGGAAAACCTTTATTAACTGACCGTGAAACAAATCCTTTATATGTAGAAATGAATTCAACTATTAATAAAGAAAGGGTGCTTGATTCCAAAATTGAAATCATTGAAACAGGAATTAAAGCTATCGACTTCTTTATGCCAATTATTAAAGGTTATAAACTTGGGATTTTTGGTGGAGCTGGAGTTGGAAAAACAGTTTTAATGAAAGAAATCATTTTTAATGTTAATAAAAATAGTGAATCAACTTCCAACATTTTCATCGGTTCTGGAGAACGTTCTAGAGAAGCAATTGAGTTATTTAACGAACTAGAAAGTTCCAATTTAATGCAAAATTCATCAATGTATATTTCTAAGATGAATGAATCTCCAGGTGCAAGGATGTCAATTGTGCCAATTGGAATAACAGCTGCAGAATACTTAAGAGATGTAGAGAAAAAAGATGTTTTATTATTTATAGATAACATTTATCGTTTTGTGCAAGCAGAAAACGAAGTTAGTGCTTCACTTGGGAAAAAACCATCAGTTGGTGGTTACCAATCTACTCTTGAAAGTGATGTTGCTCACGTTCAAGAACGTTTATTTAAAAATGAAAATGCAGGGATTACATCATTTCAAACAGTATTCTTACCAATGGATGATATAAGTGATCCTTCTGCTGTTGCTGTATTTAACCACTTAGATGGTAATTTAGTGCTTTCGAGAGCACAAACAGCAAAAAACATCTTCCCTGCTTTTGATCCACTTGCTAGTTCATCAAATTCAGTTGATGCTAAAATTATAGGAGAAGCTCACTTTAATGCAATAGTAGAAGCAAAAAGAATTTTAAAAACCTATAAAGATTTAGAAGATGTTATTTTAATTTTAGGATTTGATGAACTTGATGACGAAAGTAAGAAAATTGTTAAAAAAGCATTACAATTAGAAAACTTCTTTTCACAAAACTTCTTTATGACTGAACACTTTACAAAAGAACCTGGAGCATATGTTCCTTTAGCAGATACAGTCAATTCAGTTATAAGAATAATTAATGGTGAATATTTAAACCAAAGTCCTGAAATATTTAGTTATGTTGGTTCAAATTTAAATATTCCAACTGACAAAGAACTTGGACTTAAATAAAAGAAACAAATAAAGGAGGAATCATGGGAACAAATTTTTTTAAAAGTACTAAAAATAAAAAAATTATAGCAATAAGTTCCGTGTCTATAGTTACACCTATTACTGTAGGTGCTCTTTTCTATGTTTCAACTACTGATAAAGCAAATTCAGCTGATCGTTCTAAATTATTAAATGATAACGTTACTTCCATCAACACTGGAAATAACTTAAATTTTAAAAATGGTTTTAACTCTCACAGAGATAATAACCAAGAACCTAAAAAAGTGCAACCTAAAAAAGAAGAACCGGTTCCAGAAGAACCAAAAAAAGAAGAACCTTTAAATAAACCAATTTCTGAAACCCCACCACCACCTGCAAATCCGCCAGAACCCGATCCAGAACCTGTAGAACCAGATAAACCTAAAGATCCGGAAAAACCCCTTATTATTGATCAACCAAAGGAACCAGAACCCCAACCAGAGCAACCAGCTCCAAAGGAAAAACCTGTTATTATCGACATAATAAAACCGGAACCTGCTCCTGAGTCTAAAGTTCCAGATCCTGTAATTACACAACCTGTTGAAAATCCAAAACCTTTACCAACCCCTACTGTTAAAACACCACCAAGTCCAGATCCAGTTCGTGATAAAAACACAGAAATAACAGTGGATTTCTATGGTGAAAAAATTAGGGTAAACATCGAAAAACCACAAGCAAGAAAAATCGATCAAAGAGATATTGCAGCAGGTAATGCAAACAGAGTAGAATACATTAATCAAATTACTCCTAAATTATTAGGTATTAAAGTTACTGATAAAATCATTGAAGCAAATAAAAGAAGTAGTTTAAGAGCTTTAGCTAAGGATGTTCCTTTAAATCAGGCAGATTTTCCTGAAATTCGTTCAGGACAGTTAACTAATGATCAAATTAAAGAGGCTTTAGACACCGATTATAGATCAACTGGTTATTATAGAAAAATTATTGATAAATTTTGAAAATTAATTGCAAATGGTGATAAAGTTGTTAACTTTTTAACTGAAGAAGGAAAAAAAGCATATTACAAAGAACTTAAAGCTCACAAAAATGAAGATTGAGCTAAATTAAAAATAATTTCCTTTTTAGATATGACTAAATTTACGAAATTATCATCTAATGCTATTAAAAATTTAGGTGAAGGTATGGTTATTTATGATGATAATTCAAATGTTTATATAAATGATGATGGAGAAATTGATTCATATGCTGTTTCACCACTAATTAACTCAGTAACAGCAAGAATAACAAGAGATAATTCTAAAAAACGGGTATTTGGTTACAACGATTGACGTGCAAGATATCCTGATGAAATTAGAAATGGAACTTATCCAGGGTGAACAAAATCAGATGTTACAAACACTTATTCTTCTAAATATAACTTCACTCCTGGTCAAGGAATCAAATTTGAAAAATTAACAAGAGATGAACCAGAAGCAGATGCAAGAAATGAAGGAATTGTTGTAACAATTGATGTTGCTAATCCTAATGCTTTAGAAAAAACCAAAAAATTAATTGAAGATTTAACTAAAGCAAACGAACAAATAACTTCATACAGAATTATCAACATTGGTAAAAAAGGTTCTTCAAACTATGATTTCTTTAGTATTTTCCAAGCACTACCAAATAAATTACCACAATTAGAATTATTCTTTGAAAATTACAATACAAGTGCACTTTTAGCAATTAAAGATAAAGAAATAGATGAACTTTCTTTATTAACAACAGGAAATTCCCTTGCAGAAGGTTGAGCAATCAACCCTATTGCTCTTAAAAAAGTTGCTTGAATTAACACAGTTGACTATAATGTAAGTTTCAATTATTCTTCAAGACAAACAATTGCAACAAGAATTACCTTTGATACAATTGCTTTCAACGATGTTAATATTGGACCAAATAAAGACTTAACAGAAATCAATAATGCTTTAAGAATGGTTTATTATGTTAGAAATAATGAACCATTCTTCCAAGGAAGTTTTGGACCAGGAAAAGATCCAGATCACAATGAAGGGGAAAACAGTTATCCAACAGGACTTGATTTATCAGGTGCAAAACAATTAAAATCATTAAAAGGTTTAATTTTTTCAGATACAATCAAACCTTCAAATAAACCAAGAAAACTAAAAAGAATTATTTTACATAATGAAGGTGATACTTTTGAAATTAGTGCTTCTGAAATGAATGGAGCACAATTTGCAACAGTATTAGCAACAGAAGGAATGCAACAACCAAAAAGTAAAATAGTTTTTGATAATGGAAAAGTAACTAAAAAAATCAGAATTTTAGCTGATTCATCTGCACACACATTAAATTCAGAAGGAATTGCAAACTTAAATACTTTAATTAATTTTAGTGATCATACTTTTGGTTCTGATACTCATTTTGAAGTTTATAACTATGACACAGCACTTATTAATCAACTAAGAGGTCTTGGAAAAATTGTGGATGTTGTTAATAAAGACGATCCAAAATTTGACTTTAGTTAGAATGGAGAAAAAATGAAAAAAACAAAAAAACTTTTATTATTACCTTTAATTTCATCTTCATTAATTGTGTTTTCTTCTTGTCAAACACAATTAAATCCTTCTGACTCACAACCTGGTAAAACAGATCCTAAAGATCCAAATAAACCCGGAAATGCAGTAATTTCCGGTCCAATTACACAAGAAAGATGAAATAATCTTGTAAAAAATATTAATGTTGATTATAAAGGTTATGATGAATTCAATCGTCCTAAAGAATCAGTAACTTTTGCTAAATTTGCTCAAAATATTTCTAGTTTAAAACCTGAAGTAGTAGGTATTAATGAAAAGGATGTAAAAGTTAATGTACTAGCTGCAATTCCAGATAGAGATGCAAATGGAACTGACATCTCTAGTATAACTGGACAAGGTAGAGTTTTATTTGAATTTGTTTCTAAAAAAGATCCAAAAATAAAAGCAGAAAAAACAATTCAAATTTCTGGTTTTAGTAGCACACCTGTTTTAACAGATGGTGATGGTTATATTAAACAAAATTTAACACAACTTCCTAAAACAGAACAACAAAAATATTTAACAGAATGATCTCAAGATCAAAGATATCAAAAAGATAATGCTGAATATTTAACTGTTCTTAAAAGACAACCAGGTTATGATGAATCAACATTTAGAAAAGATGTACACATAACACAAGAAGAAAAAACTAAATTTGATGCTAAAGCAAAAGAAGCAGGAATTGATACTTTTGATAGTGCTTTAGCTAAAGGATTTACAGTTCCTTCTTATAATGAAGATGGTACTTATGATGGATTAAAAATATATGATGCTCCTGAGTTGGGTAAAGGACCTTCTTGAGTAGATTCAGCAGGAAGAAATCTAGCTAGAGTTGATGGTATTGCAAGATATTTAACAAATGATCATTATAAAACTGCTGCACTACAAACTTTCCATGTGCAATTTAACAATCCAGATCCAGAACATCCAGGAGAGCCAAAATATTCTATAGCAACTTCTGGAACAATGTGAATTTTAGACTATGAGAAAACAACAGATGGAAGTTATCCAACCAAATGATATTTTGGTACTAACTTACACGTTGCAGAAGCACTTAATGATAAAACCGTTGGTTTTGGACTAACAAGATTAAACAGAGATGCTGCTGTTAGAACCAAATTCAAAATTTTATCTCACGATGAAAATTTCACTGGTTTTGGATTCCAAATGAAACCAAAAGCTGGACAATCTGAAAAACCAGTAAAAGTAGTTTATAGTGGAGAAGATTTTTTAAACTCTAAACCTTCTGATTTTCTTGCTAAAGATCAAAAAGCAAAATTTGAAAATACAGAAGAATTTGCGGATTTTGCAGTTATTGAAATTGATTTTACAAAAATCGATGCTTCAAATGTAGGTATTTCAGCAGGAATAAAAGGTGGTTCAGTTTCTTTTAATCAAGAAGCATTTAGAAGCAACCCTGCAGAAATGGCAAAAATCATTACAAATGAATATGCAAATCATGCAAGTGAACAAATTAAATTCAAAACTGAATCATATTTAAAAAAATATGCTGCAATTAATAAAAACTTAAATTATGCAAATCCAGAACCAAATATTGATAATTTATACATTGTAGGTTATCCTTCTGCTAGAAATGATTACTTTTTAATAAGATATGAAGAAGACGATCAAATAAAAGATGCTCCTTATTCCTTTAGTTTATGAACAAATGCGGAAACCAAATACTTTGATGGTATTAATTATGATCAAGTAACAGGTAAATGAAATTATACTGATGAACAAATCAATAGGGGAAATTATTTATCTTACGAAATAGGATACCGTTCTTTTGTTGATAAACCCGGTGTTCTTGATGCGTTTATTTCTGCTACAAGAACAGGAAAAGATTTACATGTTGCTAAGTTAGATCATAATAAACAATTGATAGCGGCTGGTTTATCTTATTTACCAAAACACTATGTTCCAATTGGTGGAGCTTCTGGTTCTTCAATTAGAAATCAGAATAACGAATTAGTTGCTATATATCATACATCCAATAATAGTGCAAAAACAGGAGTTGCTTCAGCATTTAGATCTGAAGGATACGATTATAAAGGAATTTATGGTGGTTCTAGTTCAAATGCATATCACTTACCACAATATGATTTAATCTATGGTGGTGGTAAAGATCAAAAAAACTCTTATAGACAAGCACTTCAAAAATTATATGGTGATAATTATAAAACTAATTTATTTGATAATATTACACAAATTCCAGAAAAATTCCAATTTAAAAACGCAGCAATTGAAACAGCTGCTGAAACTAATACAACCACAGGTAAAAAATAGGGTAAAACCTATTTTTTTGTTTATAATTTATAGCATAGGGAAAGGTGGTATACTTGCAAAAGAAAATTGAAATAAAGTTCTTTGTACCAAGAAGTTTTTATCGGTTAATTTTACCATTATATGGATTATTTTTTGTGATGTTAGTAAGAACTCTTTTACAAGATTTATACTTTAATACGCATTATGTTGTTTTTGCTGTTTCTCTTCTTGGTGCTATTATTATTTTAAGTGTTGCTATTTTTTATACTGTTATGTGAATTAAAATTAATAAAAGCAATATTACTATAGAAGCAGGAAGGTTAAAAGGAGAAAGTTGTGCTAATTTAATAGAACATCCTAAAAATTTTGATTGATTTAAAATTGAAAAAATTGATATTAATGTTAGAGAAATTCTTCAAGTAGAACATTTTTATGAAAAAGGGAGGGATAGTATTAAAGTTATTACTAAAAATCAAACTTACTATTTACATTATGTTTTTAATTACCAAAAAACAATGTTAGAATTAAATGCCTTGAT